>NZ_CEZPJD010000310.1:4926-8898 GCF_983059655.1 Okeania sp. | reverse complement strand
TACTCCCCCGCTCCCCTACTCCTTAAAAAAGACTTTTTCAGCAAGCCCTAATTAGCGATATAACTCCATTAAACTTACGAAAAAAAAAATTCTTATCTTCTTCCTTCATTATTTATTTCTACATTTAATCATTCTCTAATGGAGTTAAAAGCAAGCTCCCCGTTTCTGGAAATCCCAATTTATTAGACTTATCAAATCGCCAATGTTGTTGATAACGATTAAGAAAATTCTGACCGATAATCCCATCAATGCCTATTAAATCAAGAACTTGATTATCAATAATAATCCTATCTAATTGAGATACTTCATACTGCTGTAAACTCACAGTATCCAACTTAGTTTTCTGAGCAATTTCAGTACCGCAAAATCCTAAAACATCTATTTTTTCTGTATTAGCTAGATCGACTCCTAATTCATTAGCTAAATTCTGAGATAAAACCATTAAATCTGCTCCTGTATCTAATAGAAACAGAAAAGGTCCTTTACCATTGATTTTTACTTCACCTAACATAACTCCCATTCTATTTATCAAAGGAATAGCATTATTATTTGATTTTTGATTGTTGGAGATATCTATACTATAGTAATTACAGCACTTTGCGCGGATAGTGAGGTACAGTTTGAAAATTAATCTTTTTTTCCCTACTGCCTACTCCCTACTGCCTACTCCCTAAAGTCCTAAAATTTTGTACCTCATCAACTCCAAAACTGCTGTAAATATCAATATCCTCACTTCTTGGCCTAAAAACCCAACATTAGCTAATATTCCAAATGGCTTCTATAGCGCTGTGCGCAGGCAACAGGCAATAGGGGGAATAAATTGCCGACAATATAAGACTTTTAGCTATTTGGCCCCTACTGTAATTTGTAAATATACCAGCGCTCATTGCTATAGTATTTTTTGGTCTCAAAAAGTGTCAGCTTTTCAGTGGCAAGAGCTGCATCAAGCTAGTATTTTGGGATGATTATGGCAGAACAATCTTACTTGGGAAAATTTTCCGACTACCTCTTCGTATAATTCCCATTTCTCCTGTCTCCTGTCTCCTACCCCCACCAAAAAACTTTATTCAGCAAACCCTAGTTATTTCTGCCATCCTGCACTAGCAAATACCAACTAATTCTGTGCCACTTGATATAAAATTGGTAGAAAACCTAAAACCTAAAACCTACCACCTTTAATCGATCGACAAACTTATTAAGTCTCTCTAAATACTCATCACCAGCAATAAAAGCAACATCATTATGATCTGCACCTGGAACTATATATAAATCTTTGATTTCAGCAGGAGTAACTGCAAATAATTGTTCGCTCATATAGGCAGGAACCGATCCATCTTCCCTACCATGAATTAACATAATAGGTATATCTAATTTCCGTAACTTTGTAATTGAATCAAATATTTGACGTAACATTAATTTGATGGGAAAAATTCTATATATTCCTCCCCTATAATCCACCATCCCTTGCATAGAAGTAAAAGAACTTTGAATAATTAATCCTGCCATTTTCGGATGTCTTGTAGCCAACTCAATAGCAACAGCACCTCCCATAGAATGACCATAAACCAGTATATTTTGCGGATTAATTTCTCTTTGATGAACTAAATAATTCCAGACAATTTCTGCATCTTGATACATCTGTGCTTCACTAGGGAAATTGCCTTTACTTCGCCCATAACCACGATAATCTATCAATAAAACATCAAAACCTAATTTCTGAAATCTATAAGCTTGTTCAACATTCGCTCCGATATTAATACCATTACCATGCAAAAATAACAGCACACCCTGAAAATTTGATGTGTCAGAATTAGCAGGTATCCACCATCCATGTATTTGCTCTAACTTGCCTTTTTTATTAGAAGCAGATAACCAAACATCTTCATAGGAAAGATTTACATCTTTCGGCGTTATTTTTATAACAGAACTAGGGAAAAACATAAATCGCTGCTGTAAAAGTACCAAAAATATACAGACAGCAAAATAAGCGATCGCTAAAACTATCCCAACAATTAAAATCAACTTTGCAACTAAAAAAGAATGAAATTGCCACATAATAAAAATCGGCAGTTAGGTTTTGATTAACCAATAATTTATCCAATAATTAAGATTTAAAGCCCCTCTTTTAAAGGAGAAAAAAGCGTTCGAGAGATGGCGATATCTCCTCGCTGTCCTACCATCGACCAAGATAAGAAAAAAAATTCACGCTCCGCGTCAATCTTCTTCTTTTCAAAGAGAGGTAATTGTTAATTATTCATTATTCATTATTCATTATTAATTGTTGAATCAACACCTAACGCCTTATAACTAATAACTAAAAACAAACTTTCTAAAGACGAGGCAGACGTTTATACCAATCATTAGATTGTTCATAAACATAAGCAACTTCAAATAATAAAGCTTCCCTCAAAACATTACCAATTAATTGCATACCAATAGGTAAACCTTTTTTATCAAAACCACAAGGTAAACTCAAAGCAGGTAAACCAGCCAAATTAACTGGGATAGTCATTAAATCAGACAAATACATACTCAGTGGGTCATCAGTCTTTTCACCCGCCTTAAAAGCAGTAGTCGGAGCAGTGGGACAAGCCAAAATATCCACCTGAGCAAAAGCCTTATCAAAATCTTCCTTAATCAAAGTCCGGACTTTTTGGGCCTTGAGATAATAAGCATCATAATATCCGGCCGACAAAGCATAAGTACCAATCATAATTCGGCGCTTCACTTCCCTACCAAAACCCTCAGCACGAGTCTGAGCATACATCTCCAAAAGATTTTCCGACTTAGGAGCGCGGAAGCCATATTTCACCCCATCATAACGAGCTAAATTTGCTGAAGCTTCCGATGGAGCAATAACATAATAAGTAGGTAAACCGTAGCGGAACCGAGGACAAGAAACAACCTGAATTTCAGCTCCCAACTCCTGCAACTGTTCCACTGCCTTAGTAAAAGCTTGATTAACAACTGAATCTAAACCCTCACCAAAAGTCTCTTTAATCAGACCAATTCTAATTTGCCCCTTTGGCCTTAAATTCGGTCTCAGGTTCCTAGTATAATTTGGGATAGACACATTAAGACTCGTAGAATCTTTTGGATCATAACCAGCGATCGCCTGCAACAGAATCGCAGCATCCTCAACAGTCCTACCAAAAGGCCCTATTTGGTCTAAAGAAGAAGCAAAAGCCACCAACCCATAGCGAGAAACCAGGCCATAAGTAGGCTTCATACCCACTACACCACAAAAAGATGCTGGTTGACGAATAGAACCACCAGTATCTGAACCTAGTGCCACTACAGATTCTTCAGATGCCACTGCTGCGGCCGACCCCCCAGAAGAACCACCAGGCACTCGTTCCATATCCCATGGGTTAGCCGTAACTTGATAAGCAGAATTTTCCGTCGAACTACCCATGGCAAATTCATCTAGATTTGTTTTACCCAGAATAACAGCACCGGAATCTAAAAGTTTTTGAGTCACAGTTGATTCATAGGGAGGAACAAAATTTTCTAGAATCTTAGAACCACAAGTAGTAGGAATACCTCGGGTACACATATTATCTTTAACAGCGATGGGAATCCCTGCTAATTGTCCAATTTTCTCTCCTGCAGCAATTTGGGCATCCACCTGACGAGCCTGTTCTATGGCCTTTTCTGCCGTAACACAGATAAAGCTTTTCAACTTTGGCTCCAACTGGCTGATGCGTTTTAGGGCCTCTTGGGTAATTTCTACAGCAGAGCGTTCTTTACTTATTAGTTGTTGATGCAGCTCGCTAATGGATGCCATGCCTATACCATTGTTCCTAAAGTTCAGCTATTAGATTATACGGTTATATCGAATTAACTAAAAATAATTAACTATCAAAAATTTCCATAGCAGGAAATAGGGAATAGGGAATAGGCAACAGGCAACAGGCAACAGGCAATAGTCGAAAAAATATTCCCCTGTCTCAATATCTTTATCATTACTTA
>NZ_CEZPJD010000310.1:1618-4826 GCF_983059655.1 Okeania sp. | reverse complement strand
ATTTTATCCGGAGATTAGCAAATAGGGGTAGATAAGATTAAAAACTCCCATAATTTCTTCATAGGAGGTATGCCACCAAAAGCTAATTTGAAACCACATCTTACGGTAGAGGAATTGAAAATTCGCTACCGACAAGCTCCAGATACCATCGAATCTCGTCGGTGGCATCTCCTGCTTCTAGTTGCTCAACAATGGTCTATTAAAAAAGCATCTGAAGTTGTAGGACTTAACTACGATTATGCTAAGGAAATTGTTGGGCGCTACAATAGAGAAGGGCCAGAATCTGTGAAAAATCGCAGTAAAGACCGTCAACCACCACCTGCTAAATCTTTGTTGACATCAGCTCAACAGCAGGAACTTTCAGAGGCTTTACAAGGGCCTGCTCCTGATGGTGGAGTATGGTCTGGTCCAAAAGTAGCCCGTTGGATTGCAAAGAAAACTGGTCGTGACCATGTCTGGCCTCAACGAGGTTGGGATTACTTAAAACGACTAGGCATTGACTGGAAAAAAAAGTAGAAAAATATTGGATAGTATCTTAAATGGGATTTTGAATTGGAGAAATTTTTTCTCTACAGGAATTTTAGATTTTTATCCTGTATTGCTATCCTAATTTGAGTTGTAAGAAAAATATTTTGGAATTAAGAAATAAGGGTGCAGCTTTTATTGTGTTAGGGACAGATATGAGGGGTTGAGGTATGGCGAACAAATCGAGTATAGCTGTAATTAATTGACTAGGATATATAGATTTTTTACAAATTATTTAAAGCCTACATTTGCATATCAAAACGAAGTAGAAAAGGCAAGTATTCAGTAGTTTATAGTTATTAGTTAGTAGGGATTTATTCTGGATAATTATTGGATAATATCAAGTATAAATACTTGATTTCTTAAATTTTTATTGCTTTTTTATCAGTTAAATTATCAGGATTTATAGAATAGCAATACCAACTAAACAAAGTCGATGTTTGCTGATGTAAGTAATTAAAAGCTTTTCCGGAACAAGAGCGAAAATCTTGATAAATGAGATGAAGGTTGTTGAGAATATAAGTAATAAATAATATTTATAGCAGTCAAAGGAAAGGTTAGGACAGATCGACAGCTTAAAACTCAGACAACGTAAAATTTTCCTTCTTCTTTCTTCCTTCTTCCTTCTGCTATATCAATTATTTATTGGCAATAACCTGCAACATAAATATCCTAAGATTTCGTGGTTATGAAAATCAATATTTGTACAAGAATATTTTTAGCATTTGCTTTCTGCTTGGGGATTAATTTAACTATCAATAATCCTGCTAATGCTAAACCAACACCTAGATTACTTTGTGAAATTAGAGAAGAACTATGTCAAAGAAAGGAACAGAATGTATGTATAGAAGAAGAAAGCTGTTCTGAAAAAACAAAGTCAGTAGTTAAAGAAGTTCCACCGATAATTCGACCTAATAAATTTTATTGTGACCGGGGTGAAAATGGTATCCCAACTACTTTTGTCAAAACACCACAAGGTACTTATCCAGTTATTCGTTGGGTTTCTAATTATTTCTTATCTGCTGGATATAGTCCCCTGACTCGTTGTCGCCAAGTATCAGATAAATTTCAATTTTTCTATGACGATGGCAGACTAGATTACATTACGACTGGTATTGTTAACCGTCAACCTGTAGTCTGTGTTTCTGGCAGAAAAGGAGGTCCTTGTCAAGGGGTATTATTTACTCTTAAACCTCAGCAAAGTGCTAGTGAAACAGTTCAACAATTATTTGACATCCGAGTAGGTGCTTCTACAGGTCCACTATATGAAAGTGGTTCCCGTTTCTATTTAAACTTTAATGACTATATAGAAGGTTTAGTAAAAAAGAGATATGACGGGTCTTCTCGTAATTCTCAAAATTCTAGTTTTACTGGTTGGTAATTTCAGTTATCAGTTATCAGTCATTAGTTACCGAATAATTAATAATTAATAATTCTGGTTTAAAGCCGACCCTTTTAAGGAAAGAAATAATATTTACTTGTGTTTAATTCCGTAACGGTTTTAACCAGAGGTAATTATCAATTATCCATTAATGAACCTCCTGGTATAATATCCTGTGAATTGGCGATCGCTGATATTAATGGTTTGTATTGGTAATGGGTTATTTTGTTTGCCAATACAAGCACTGTCTAAAAATTTTGATAACCTCAAAAGTTCAGAAACTCAAATACAAGTTCAAAATTGTACTGACTGTAATGATTTTTGTACTATTGAAGAGCTTAAAAGTTTAGCTAAATCAATCACGGTTAAAGTTATTTCTGAAAATGGTTGGGGTTCAGGAATTATTTTAAAACGGCAAGAACAAATCTATACAGTTGTTACTAATCAGCACGTTTTAAATACTCAAGATAAATCTTATCTGATTCAAACTCCAGATGGTAATTTCTATGAAGCAAATCAAATAGAAAATGAAGGTTTTCAAGGAAATGATTTAGCTCTATTACAATTTCGCAGCACTGATTATACCTACACTGTTGCATCTCTAGAAAATTCTCATACTCTTGTTCAAGGGGATAAGATTTTTGCTGCTGGGTTTCCTATTTTAGAAAAACCTCAAGATACAGAGTTTTTATTTACCAGGGGAAAAGTGTCAATATTGTCTGATAAACCTTTAGAAAAAGGTTATCAAATTGGCTACACTAATTTGATTAAAAAGGGGATGAGTGGTGGTCCGTTACTGAATATTTATGGGCAAGTTATTGGTATTAATGGAATGCATGCTTATCCTTTATGGGGCAATCCTTATGTATATAGTGATGGCGAGCAACCTAATATTAGTTTGCGTCAACAAATGAGTCATTTAGCATTTGCTATTCCTATTGAAACTGTTGCTAAATTAGCTCCCCAATTCGCATCTGTACCAACTATTAAAATGACTCAAACTCCTAGTATTAAGATTTTCAATTATTTATTTTTTCCTGATTTTATTGATGTGCTGAATTGGAAATTTTCTCCTTCTATTTTGCCAACTTCATGTGTAAGCCATTTCAGTTATCAGTTATCAGTTATCAGTTATCAGTTCGCTCCTGAAAATGGAACTGAGCAAAAATTCCTATTGCGACATATGCAATAAAACCATTAGCTCCTGAAAATGGAACTAAGCAAAAATTCCTATTGCGACATACGCAACAAAACTACTAGCTCTGGAAAAATCCAACTAAGCAAAAACTCCTATTGCGACAT
>NZ_CEZPJD010000310.1:0-1518 GCF_983059655.1 Okeania sp. | reverse complement strand
TTCCATCTTCCATCTTCCATCTTCTTACTTCTTCCTTCTGCCATTATGAACTTTAAAAATTATCTATGGACTTTTGTGAATTTATTATTCCCAATTAAGCCATTACTTCTGACTTCCTCCCTCTTACTTTTTCCTTCTACGGCAATTGTTTCCATGCAACCTGCTGCTGCTTTAATGGCAGATGAAATTAATCAAATTGCCACAGAATTTACAGTATTAATCGATTCGATAAATCCAGCTTCCGGGGTAATAATTTCTCGTAAAAAAGATACTTATTATGTTTTAACTGCCAAGCACGTTGTAGAAACCCAAGATGAATATGCAGTTATTACCAAAGATGGAGAAAGACATAAAATTGATTATCAAAGAATAATTAAATTACCAGCAGTAGATTTAGCACTTTTAGAATTTCGGAGTCAGAAAAAATATCAAATAGCTACTTTAGCTGATTATGATTATCAAGCTGAATTTCGTCATATTTTTGTGTCTGGTTGGCCTGCATCGAGATTACCTTTTTTCCAAAGAGAACATTTATTTAGTCCGGGATTATTAATTAATCAAGATTATGAATTAGCTTTTCTCAAAGACCCCGTTTCTAATGGTTATGAACTTTTTTATAACAATATTACCGAGTTAGGTTTGAGTGGCGCACCTATTTTAGATACTCAAGGAAGAGTAATTGGAATTCATGGTGCTTCTGAAGGTACAAAAATTTATGATGAAAAATCTAATTCAGTGGAGAGAGTAAGCATTGGTTTTAGTTATGGAATTCCTGTTAATACCTTTTTACAGTTAGCAGATAAGTTCAATATGGGATTAAATTTTCAGTTAGAAAATTCACCTCCGCGACAACTAACTCAAAAAGAAGCTTTTTCTATAGAAGCTTATTTAAAAATTCCAGAAACAACAGATATTTCTAGTGCAGCAGCATGGGCAAACCGTGGGAATCATTTGTATAGGTTGGAGAGATTTGAAGAAGCATTAATAGCTTTTGAACGTGCAATAAAAATCAGAGAAAACTTTTATCCAGCTTGGTATGGAAAAGGAAATGTATTATCAGCTTTAGGTAGACATGATAGAGCAATTGATGCCTATAAAAAAACAGTAAAAATCAAACCAGATTTTTATTTAGCTTGGCGAGACCAAGGCGCTTTATTAGCTTATTTAGATAGACCTCACGACGCATTAATATCTTTTAATCAAGTAATTAGATACAAGCAAGATGATTTTGTAGTTTGGTATCTGAGAGGAAATATTTTAACAAAACATTTTCAGGAATATAAAGAAGCGATCACTGCTTATGATAAGGCAATTCAATTAAAATCTGATTTTGTTGATGCTTGGTTGGGAAAAGGGGAAGTTTTTTATCGTTTAGAGCGGTATCAAGAAGCTAGAGAAGTAGCTCAACAAGCGTTGAAACTTAAGCCTAACGATCCAGAAGTTTTGAGTTTTTTAAATGCTCTAGATGAAAGAAATTTACCACCAGACTCTGTTGAATGGAGACCAAATCAAAACCAA
>NZ_CEZPJD010000309.1:0-8911 GCF_983059655.1 Okeania sp. | reverse complement strand
AATACAAAATCCAAAATATAAAATTATCAAATCATACCCAGAATCAGCAACGCCCCTAAAAAGTACTTTCAATAATGAATAATGAATAATGAATAATTACCTCTCCTTAAAAGAAAAGGATTGACAAAGAGAAGAAAAATTTTCATCTCTTGGTCGATTGGATATGGCGAGGAAACCTCGCCATCCCACCCTACGGGAAGCTCCGAAGAGCGACCGCTTATTATCCCCTTAAAAGGGGAGGCGCATACCCACAATTTTTCGGTAAAATATAGATCCGGAAAAGAGGGAGTAGGGAACCCACCCCTAACCCCTCCCAGGAGGGGAAATAATTGATGATTTATACGTATGGAATTGATTTAATTTTTGATTATCACCAGATGTCTAATATTCTCTTTTCTATTGGTCGATGAGATATGGCGTTTGCTACCGCAAAGCTTTTCTAACAGAAAGCGTGCCGGAGGGAACGGAGATCCGCTCTGATCAGAGCAGCTCCGAAGATCGCCATTCCACCCTACGGGAAGCTCCGAAGAGCGACCGCTTATTATCCCCTTAAAAGAGGAGGCGCATACCCACAATTTATCGGTAACTCAATCTGAACAGTGGTTTCTTGTTGGTAGATACTGAAAATCAAGACTTTTCCCTCATACAAATCAACGATCTTCTGAGCAATCTTCAATCCCAAACCAACACCCTGCTGTTCATAGTTATAACGTTCAAATTGCATGAATGCTCCTATTTTATCAATTTGCTCTTGAGTCATTCCCCGTCCACAGTCACTAATATTGAGTTGAAATACCTCATCTACAACTTGACCACAGATTTTTACAGGAGTTTGAGGCTCAGAAAACTTAAAAGCATTGTCTAGCAACTCATCAATTAACCACTGAAGATGCTGAGAAGTAAACCTAATTGTAGCAGCTTGAATTTCCAGACTCAGATCATTGAAACGATCGAAAGCTTTAGCTTTGACAGTTGCAATATCTGAAATCAAGGATGTTTCTGTTCCAGCCCCCTGAAGATCCATATCTAAAGTCCGATCATCTGGGGATTTGTAAGTTTCTAACTCCAAGTAAAGATAAATTAGGAATCTTTGGGTCACTTTTTCCAAGCGTTTTGCCGATGTTGTGCCAATATTTATAATCTCTTGAATCTCTTCAGCATCCATTTCATCAAGATAATCATTGAGTAAAAGAAAACTAGACAAAATACCATTTAAAGGAGTGTTCAACTCATGGGATAAACTGCTAGCAAGATTTCCGCGCAACTCAGTCAAACTACTCTCTAGCAATTGGATAGTGCTGTGCTGTAGTTTAGACCAGCTTTGAATCTTGTCATATTGTTGTTTGATCCGTACCATAGAATTAACTCTAGCACGCAATTCAAGACTATTAACAGGTTTACTGATAAAGTCATCAGCACCAGCAGCTAGGCAGCGAGCCAAGTCTTCTTTAGAAGTTAAAGCAGTAATCATAATTATCGGCACAGCCTGCCATTCTGGCATTGCTTTAATCTGGCGACAGACTTCTATACCATCTATGCCGGGCATCATCACATCTAGCAAAATTATATCGGGGTGAAAAAAAGTGCCCAGAGACTCAAGAGCGTCTTGACCATTCGGTGCATAACTTAACTCGTAGTCTTGATTTAGCAATAAGCCTTCGATCACATCAAAATTTGCAGGTTCATCATCCACTATAAGAATTGATATACTATTTTTCATTAAATGATTTTCCTCGTTAAAAATCCGGGTTGAAAATCCCATTTCGTGATTCAACCAGCCATTCAAATAAGTTGACTAACTTTGGATATTCTTTTTCGTATGTTTTATACCAATTTGAAAAAAGAATGTTATGAATAGTTTGGTCAACAAAAATGATTAAAGTCAGATGTATATTTAGCACTTGGAGAATTATTTCAGAGTCAAAAATGATAATAACAGCTCAATCTAGCTGACTACTGACTATTGACTACTAGAAACAGTTCCAGTATTTGTAGCAAACATTTATCAAATTGGTATTAGGTAGTAGGTGCTAGATCGGCTGAATTTTGCCAACATTACTGAGTGAAGTCTCCCAGTATCCAAAATCCTAATAGTTTCTTTGATAATAGCAGTTAACTCTGCAAACAAAAGTATACTACTCTAAAAGTTGTCATTTTACCTAAAAATTTGGTTTATATCATGTCCGGTAGCATCGGAGCGTGTATAGAATTAGGTTAAAATTGGAAGAAACCCTTCTGCCCTTTGCCTTTCTTCCACCAAAATCTAATTAGGGCTTGCTAATTAAATATTAAAGCATTTACTGATATTGGTTTTAGACTTTTTAGGTCTTGAAAAAGTACCTGGTTTTCAGCTCTTCATGCTCAAAAACTTGGCATTTCTGGCGCATAAGTTGGGCAAAAAAATTCTCCCCTACTCCCCTACTCCCTACTCCCCCGCTCCCCTACTCCCCTACTCCTTAAAAAAGACTTTTTCAGCAAACCCTAATTATTTAACTGGACATGATATTATAGCATTACGCAAATAGGTTAGGGCAATTATAGACACTCAAACGAGCGTCAGGGATTACTTCTAACAGACATCTCCAAAAATTAAAAATAAAATCAATTATTATCCAGAAATTATCAATTATTCTTCTCTGTTCCCAGCTCCGGTGTTCCCTGTTCCCTCTTTTCTGGAGATGTCTAACTTCTGACTTCTGACTTCTGACTTCTGACTTGCGCGTAGCGCTATAAAGCCTCGTGGCAGTCAGATTTATTTTTATTTATTGGAATTAAGGACTATTTTTTCAATCATCGTTGTCAATTGCCTCAAGCTAATAGGCTTACTAAGATAATCTGTCGCCCCTCCATCTAGACACTTTTCTCGATCTCCATGCATAGTTAAAGCCGTGAGGGCAATAATAGGGATATCTTTCATCGCCGAATCCTGACGAATTTGTTTCATAGCTTCTAGACCATCTAATTTTGGCATCTGAATATCCATCAAGATTAAATCTGGATGTTCGGACTTTGCCATATTAATCGCTTCTTCTCCATCATGGGCAGTTATCACCTGATATCCCTTGGTTGCCAGATAGCCAGAAATTGTTTTGATATTGGACAAGTTATCCTCTGCTAGCAAGATGCGACAAGGGGTAAGAGGTGAATTAGAAGTTACTTCGGTAGAAGCAAGAGAATCTCTAGATAAGTTGGGAGTAGACTTAAACAGTGAATTATCACAGGGTAGATCAAACCAAAAGTGACTGCCCGCCCCTTCTTTACTTGTCACTCCTGACTTACCCCCATGTAACTCTATAATCTTTTTCACTAGAGATAGACCTAAACCCGTCCCTGAATATTGGCGGTTTAAAGCACTATCGATCTGAATAAAGGGTTGAAATAACTTCTCTATATTTTTCTGACTAATGCCAATTCCGGTATCAATGACAGAAAATCTGACCCATGTCTGACTATTGTTGGTAGATACTTCAGTGCTAGACAAATTTTCTTGATTAGCTTCTGCTTCTACAGTAACTTGTAGGCTAATGGAGCCTTCCTCTGGCGTAAATTTAACAGCATTATTGAGTAAGTTAATCAAAACCTGACGGATACGGCGTTCGTCAACATTCAACTCAGGCAAGGAAGGGGGGATTTTAAGATGGGTTTGAATTCGTTTTTTGAAAGCTTGCTGTTTGATGAAAATCAGACTATCCTGGCAAAGTTGATTGAGCTTGGTCGGCTGACAATTCAGTGTTACTTGCTTCGACTCAATCTTAGCCAAGTCGAGAATGTCACTAATTAGTTGCAGGAGGTGTTTTCCACTTTTGGCAATAGTCTTGAGGGCATCTTGTTGGCGCTCATTTACTTCTCCATAGACTTGTTCTTGAAGCGTTTCGGTCATGCCCAAGATTGCATTGAGAGGAGTACGGAGTTCATGACTCATATTTGCTAAAAATTCATCTTTGAGCTTGGTGGCACGGGCTAGTTTCACGTTGGTGCGTTGTAGTGTTGCTTCAGCAGCTTTGCTAAGGCTAATGTCAAACATAGTAGAGCGCGTCATTATCAAGTTTTCTGCATCATCTTTCATCGCGATGGTATTTACACTAAACCAGCGAATCGATCCATCTCCTGTAATTATCTGATATTCCTGACGATCGAGAGAGCTTTTTGTGTTAAACTGGTTAAAGTTTTCCCAAAAAACTTCTTGACTTTCTGGGGTGAGGAAATCAACAAATCTCTTTTTACCTAAAACTTCTGCACGAGTACAACCCAACCATTTTAGTTCCGTGTCATTTATCCTTACATAGATACCTGCTGCATCCAGGGAGTGATAGCCACAGGGAGCTTTATTATAGAGGTCTTCAACTTCGCGACTATATCGCTGCAAAGCTAATTCGGCTTGTTTGCGCTCTGTGACATCTTGACAAACGCAAATTATCAGATCATTTTCTAAGAGGGTCAAGGAAATTTGTTCAGTCAAGATGCTACCATCTTTGCGAAAGGCAGTTATTTCTCCCTGCCAAGAATTATTTTGTTTTAATAGTTGAAAAAATTCTCGATCAAATTTTTCTAAATGCCAAGAATTATTTTGTTTTAATAGTTGAAAAAATTCTCGATCATACTTTTCTAACTCCTCAGCAGAATGGATTATTTTCCAGCTTTTGCCCAGTAGCTCTTCTTGATTCTCATAGCCAAACATCTTAACATAAGAAGGGTTTACATATTGGTAAAAACCATTCTTAATAATCGCAATTCCATCCACTGCAGCTTCAATACTTGCGAGCTGTTGAGCTATTTCTGCTTCTGCTTGTTTTTTTTGTCTAGCCAGACAATAGCCTTCAACTAGATTACCACAGGTAACTAAAAGAGGGTTTAAAGCCTCAAGCATTGAATTATCATAGCTTTCTGGTCGATTAGCAATACCTACTATGCCGACTAAAGTAGAGCTACTGAAAAAGGGCAACCCTAAAAAAGAGTTCAAAGGCGGATGAGCATCTGGTGTTCCATCTTGGTCAGGGTCAGTGCGAGCATTATTAGCAATAACTGGTTTACCTGTAATCAGCACTTCTCTAAACAAGGTATTGATATTGCTTAATTCCATACCCTCTTTATAGTTTTCTATGTAGAATTTGTGATTAGCTGGATTCCAGGAAATATTACTAATAGTATAAGTTTGGAGGTCGGGAACCCCTCGAATTTTCAAGAATGTATCTCCCATCACTCTTTTGCCATCATCCTGAAATATTACCTCACTGATGAAGCCATATTCGCTGTCTGTCAAGTCTAGTAAACTAGAAAGTAATACCTCAAAGATATCGGGACGGTTGTGTGCTGTAATAAACTGAGCCTGAGCTTGAGTCACACTCTGCAAGAGACGGTTATTCTGAGCAAGAGAGACTTCTGCTTGTTTTTGTTCGGTAATATCAAAGCGGATGGCTAAGTATTGATAGGGTTCGCCCTTGTCATTTAAAAAGGGAGCGATCGTACTATGAACCCAATATAAACCCCCATCTTTAGCTCGGTTACAAATTTCACCTTCCCAGATTTTACCCTTTGTAATAGTTTGCCATAAATTCTGGAAAAAACTAACAGAATGGAAACCTGAATTAACAACCTTATGGGTTTTGCCAAGCAATTCCGATCGGGAATAGCCAGAGATTTCACAAAATTTGTCATTAGTATAAGTAATAATACCTTTGGTGTCTGTGATCGCAAAGATTGCTGATTTATCAAGGGCATCTCTTAAATTTGATAGTTCTTGAATTAGTTTGCGACGCTCAGACTCTATCGCTTTGTGTTCTGTAATGTCCCGGAATATACCGCGACTTACTTTGGGATAATTACTTGGTTCAAAAGTTATGCTGCCTTCAACAATAATTTCCTTTTGCTCTTTACTAATAAATCTCAACTCAATACTATCAGTTTCAGCATCAGTTTGAGGAATTCCTTGTTGTATTTTATTCATCAAATTCAACCAAGGTTGGTAGCAACTTGGACTAAGAATATCAAAGATTGTTAGAGTTGCAACTTCTGTTGATGAATAACCTAAAGTTTCTTGCCAAGATTTGTTAACATATTCAAACTTACCATCTTCTATCCTAACGCTATGAATTAAGTTATTAGCATTATCAAATAACTCCTGCAATTGTTGAAGCAATTTTCTCTGGTAAATGGCATAGTTAATTGATCGCACTAAATTATCCTGAGAAATTTGATCTTTGACTAAATAATCTTGGGCTCCTTGCTCCATAGCAGCTACAGCCAGATTATGATTACTTAGGCTAGTTAAGACAATAATTGCCACTGTAGGCGCAGCAAGTTCAACAGCTTGCAGAGTAGCTAAACCTTGACTATCTGGTAGGTGTAAATCGAGAATGACAACATCTGGCTTATGGTTGTGGAGATAGATGAGAGCAGTTTCTAACAGATCAAAAAATACAACATTAAAGGAGTTCTCCTTTTTTGAAAAGTGCTCGATCGTATCAACATCATCAGGATTATCTTCAACTACCACAACTTCTATCTGGTCGTTATCGCTCTTATATTTTTTTGCTTTGGTACTTTGAAGTTTTGTCTGGATTTGTGCTAAGATACTCTTCTTAGGTGAAAGTATATTCTGGTTATTTAATAAGAGACTATCGCTTGCCTTTAGTTGCTCTTCAACTTTCTGGCGCTGGACAAATTCTTGTTTAAGTTCACTCTTTAAGGTTTTGACTTCTGTCTCTAGCTTACTAGCTCGACTTTCTAGTAAAGCTACTTTTTCTGCTTCCAAGCTCACTACCTTAGATTGTAAAACTTTGGCTAACTTATAAATTTCTACAGGGTTGATAGCTCTTAGCAAGTTGCTTTGAGTCACAACCCCCAGTAGCTGACTCTGCTTCCCTGTCACCATCACCCGGCTGATGTTTTTTTGTTCCATCAACTGCTGTACTGACCCCAGTGAGTCCTCTGGGTTAACTGCAAACACAGGGGTACTCATCACTGTTTCAGCTCTGTAATCTGCCAACAGCAAGTCCAATGCTTGAAATTGGACAATATCTCCCTCGGTTATTATGCCCAGAGGGATTAGAAAATCTGCATCAGCAGAGAGTGCAGAAGTTGTTTGATTATTAGATTCTACGATGATAACAGAACTAACCTTGTGGGTAAACATCTTCTTGGCGATCTCTAACAGGGAACAGTCTGGTCTGGCAGAGATTACTTGATCGGTCATTACTTCTGCAACATACCGTAGTTTCATCAGTTCAAAGGGTTGAGAACATTGGCACAAACTGCTATAGGTTAATATTCCCACCAACTGGTCTTGATTATTAAGGACAGGTAGATGGCGAATATGGTGTTTCTGGATTAAGTTGATTATTAAAAATAAGTTAGTAAGCTCATACTCTCTCACCGTCAAAATAGAAGAAGTCATTACTTCTCTGATAACCAAGGCATTGAGGTTAGGTTTCTGGATACTCAGACGTACTATATCCCGCTCGGTTAGAATACCTACTACTTTTGCCTCTTCTATTACTACTACACAGCTAGCCCGTGCTTGCCTGTGCAGACTATCTATGTTATAATTTTCAGCTTGAGTAGTGCTACAGAATGAATCCACATTGCCCATCTGAGCGATCGCTTCACTGACTTTTTGATCCGGAGAAACTACTAATGGATTCTTGACGATCGCTGACTTAATCATTATATCTGGGGAATTATCAGAAATAGGAGATAACATAAAGCTAAACGTTTATATTTGTTTTATCTTGCCGTTGCTGGGCGTTGATGAATCAAGGTATGAGTTGAGGGTAAGGCAATAGATGTGAGCATTAATATCCCAAAACTTTAGATAATGAATGAGTAAGCGAATTTACAACAGTTTCGGAGTTAGTGAGGTACAAAAATTTAAGACTTTAGGCAACAGCGGTCATATAGAATCTGGTTATATAGTATATGTATATGACTAGGAATGAGATGGAATCTGGATAACTAGTTGATGAAAAACTTTGTACCTTTTCACCTTATTCTTTCCCTTCTGCCTTCTGCCCTCTGCCTTTCTTCTGTAGATACGATAAGTATTTAACCGGATTCTATATCAGACCCCGCGACGACGTTAGTCGCAAGGGAATGCTGACCAAGAGAGGCAACAAAGAATTAATAAACTGTACCTCACTATCCGCGCAAAGTGCTGTAATGCTTTAAGATTTAAATAGACTTGGAGTACCAAAAAGTTTTTCGATTTAATTTATCTAAATAGTGCCTCAATCTCCTATTTTTTCTTTATTATAGCAATTCCCATACTTATGAGGTACAAAGTTTTAGGTTTGAGGGAATAGGGAACAGGGAACAGGGAATAAAAAGACAAGAAGATAACTGTACCTCACAACTTTGGGAAACGCTATAATATTTAGTTTAAATACTAAAAATCTTAGCACAATCCATTTCCAAAGTGCAATAAGTAACTGGACAAAATTCTACGAAGAAATCCAGTAATAATACTGTTTCACGGAAGTCAAAATTAAGAATGTAATATTGGCGTTGGTAAATTATTATTATGTCCGGTTGAACAGTTATAAATAAACTACTCAGAATTTCCTGCGGAATGCTCCGCAAACAGAATTTCCTACGGAATGCTTCGCAAACAGGAGAGAAGAAAGAAGAATAGAAGGAGAAAGTTTTTTTATCACTAATTATCCGGACATGATATTAGTGTATGGTATTAATCTTAATTACTTAGGAGTCAGGAGTGAAGAAAGAAGGAGAAAGTTTTTCGAGGAGCGTCACGTTCAGTGGAGCTATCCGTCAGCAAAATTGAGTTCTATCGCGCTCTTCTCCGGACATGATATCGTACCTCAAATTACCAACGCCGTAATATTTTATTAGGAGAATTGACTTACAGCATTTTCGGAGTTATAGCGCTACGCGCTAGGGAACAGGGAACAGGGAACAG
>NZ_CEZPJD010000308.1:0-8936 GCF_983059655.1 Okeania sp. | reverse complement strand
TTGCTAATTTTTTTGTCAGAAATAATTTAAGACCGCTATATCAGACTTACTCTTAATTTTTTGGATTTGTAATTTCTCCCATAAACAAAATAGTGCCAGAATTATTATCTCTAATAGCAAAAAAGAAGGGACGATTAACCAACATTTCAGGAGGTAAACTTCTAACTCCTGCCACGCTAGTAACAGCTGCTGCTTCTGTTCCTTTTTCATTAACTTCAACAAATGTTTTATGTTTCACTTCATCTATATATAACCCTGATGAATTAGACAGCATTTTAGAAAAATCAGCACCACTGTTAAAAGCTATCTCCATTCCTAAAGATTTCAGCACATCATTGAGAGTAACTTCATATTCTATTTTAAATTTTGGCAAGCCTAAATTAATTCTCTCTGCGAAAAACTGTTCCATCCAATTTTCCCAGTTTTTTTGATTTAAAGCTTGATAAAATCCCTCTAAACCGACTTTTTCCCTGGGGAGAAATATATACATACTGACACGACCTTTTTTATAAGGCAAACTGACTGCTCTAAAATCTTGGTCTTCATAGTATAAGTGTTCTGATAATTGAAACATAATTGGATGTTGTTTTTGAGATCCATTAGCTAAATAAAAAGGCATCTCCTTAGTAGAATCCTCTGAAAATGGTTGCTCCCAATCAGCTTTAAAATAAATAGCATTTAACAACAGGACTACTAAATTACGTTTGGTTTTTTGAATAATTTTCTCAATTTTTCCTTCAGTTTTATCTTTTACCCAATTATTGATAATTTTCAGACTTTCAGGATCTTTAAAGTCAATTTCCCTTACTTCACTCTGATAAAAATCTTGATTTTTTTGGATAAAATTTGGAGAAAAAGAACTTCCCTTTCTAGCCCAGATTGAGTTAGCAATATTTAATTTAATCTCGGGATTTAAACTATTTAATAAAATTCCTAAATCCTGATTTGCTTGATTAATTTCCTCTAAACTCATACCCTCAAAGTTTAAAGTTTTAGCCATAGCTTCTTGAGTTTTTCCTGCAGCGCCATTGTAGGTCATTGATAGAGCGATCGCTATACTTATTGGCGAAATAAAAACATTTTCGTCTGATTGGGATTTCTGAATTTCTGAAAATAGTTGAAAACCAAATTTATTATTGGCATTAACTAATTTCATCATGGTATTTTTATCTGCCGTTTGGGCTAATTTATGCTGGTTATGATTTGTATATTTATCAGTATTAAGTTTCCGATTTCTGAAAATTATTGTACTGCCAGGTAAGTTATAGACTCCGAGAATTACAATTAAAATAATTGCTCCTAGAGACATTTTTGCAGAAATACCAGAAAATTTCTTGACAAATTCTTTGAACATTATTTTACCTCACTAGAGTCAAGTGCTAACAATAGACATCTCCAGAAAAGAGGGAGTAGGGAACCCACCCCTAGCCCCTCCCAGGAGGGGAAATAATTGATAATTTCTGTGGGATAATTCGGAATAGATACCAAATATTCTTGCTTTTGTTTTATATTCCCTTTTCCATTTTAATCACATTTCTGGATTTGTAATTTATCCCATAAACAAAATATAGCAATCAGGAATGAGTTGTGAGAATTGAGGTGTTCCTTAAAAGTATAGAATATAGCGATTATTATATTCATATGATACGTTTTTTTCCTCTTCTCTGTTCCCTGTTCCCTGTTCCCTATTCCCTAAAAATTTCCAATATCTCACAACTCAAATCATATTGCTATAGTGCCAGAATTATTATCTCTAATTGCAAAGAAGAAGAGACGATTAACAAACATATTTAAACTTCCTGTCTCCATAGAAAGTGCTACTGGCAGAACTATACTAGTAGCTGCTGCTGCTTCTGTTCCTTTTTCATTAACTTCCACAAATGTTTTATGTTTAATTTTATCAATATATAACTCTGGTGGAATAGAACGCATTCCTGAAAAATCTGCTGTACTTCTATCAAAAGCTATTTCCATTCCCAAAATTTTTAATATGTCATTGAGGGTAACTTCATATTCATTTTTAAATTTGGGTAAACTTAATGTTACTGCTTGAGATTTAAACTCTAACATCCAATTTTTCCAATTTTCTTCATTTAAAGTTTGATAGAACTTTTCTAATCCTATTTCTTCTTTGGGGAGAAATACATACATACTAACCCGACCTTCTCCGTAAGGTAAACTAATGGCTTGAAAAGTTTGATTTTCGTAATATGAATATTGAGATAATTCCAACATCATTGGATGTTGTTTTTCTATTCCATTAGATAGATAAAAAGGCTGGTCTACGGTAGAAGCATTATCAAATTCTTCTTGCCAGTTTCCTTGAAAATAAATAGCATTTAACAATACCATAACTGAATCACGATCTAGTTTTTCAATTATTTTATCGATTTTGCCTTTGGTATTGTCTTCGATCCAATTATTGATAATTTCTGGAGTTTTCGGATTTTCAAAGTCAATTTCTCTGACTTTACTCTGATAAACTTCTTGATTTATTTGTAGAAAGTTTTGCTCAAAAGGTATTCCGATTTTAGTCCAGATTGAGTTAGAAATATTTAACTTAATATCTGAATTTAAACTATCTAATAAAATTCCTAATTCTTGATTTGCTTGATTAATTTCCTCTAAGCTCATGCCCTGAAAGTTTAAAGTTTTAGCCATAGCTTCTTGAGTTTCTCCCCGAGCGCCGTTATAGGCCATTGATAGAGCGATCGCTATACTACTGGGCGAGATAAAAATATTTTCATTTTGCTGGGATTTATGAATTTCTGAAAATAGTTGAAAGGCAAATTTGTTATTGGCAGAAACTAATTTTTCAACCATGTCTATATCTCCGATTTTGGGTAGGATTCAGCATTTCCTACGGAATGCTCCGCAAACAGCAGTCAGCTAGCCTCTTACAGAGGAACTGCGTTATCAGCTCTTTAGAAACACCTACATTTCCTGCTAAGGTTATGCTAAGTAGCAATACGGCTAACTACACGCTCCGCGAACGCCAATTATCATAAACAAAAGTTGGTTCATTAATGGATAATGGATAATGGATAATTGATAATTGATAATTGATAATTGATAATTACCTCGGGTTTTAACCGCTACGGAATTGAATATAAGGAAATATTATTTCTTCTCTTGGTCGATGGTCGGACAGCGCAGGTTTCCTAGCCATCCGGAGACCGCTTTTTTCCCCTTAAAAGGGGAGGCTTCAAGGCGCGAATTATTTAATTATTAATTAGTTAATTATTCGGTAAATGCTATGTAAGCATTCAGCTATTAGCCATCAGCTATCAGCAATAAGACCTTGTGCTTAAGGACGAGGTTTATATGAATAGACCTTGGAGCTGACTTTTAGCCAGATTTTTCTAGCTTAATTAGGGTTTAGCGAGCTAATATAAAAGTCTTTATGGATAAAGGTAAGTGCCTTTTTAGAACGTGAAAAAGTACTTGATTTTCCCCCGAGCGGGGGAAAAAAGTGAGTATTTTGGCCTATAGTCGGGCAGAGTAGGCAAGAGATAATTTTTCCGACTACCTCCTCTACAACTCCCTCCAAATCTTGAGTTTTAGCTACTCCCTACTCCCTGGCCTGAGCAAAAAGACTTCCATAAGCAAGGCCTAATTAAATATTGCTTTGATCGCTCACTAAAAGCAATAGCTGAAGCGCTGAAGCGCTGAAGCGCTGAATGCTTACAATGCTATATTAAAGCAGTTTGACACATAAAGAATGGATTCTATAGAAAATATACTTCCTGTTTTCTCTTCTGAAAAGCTTTATCTGTCAGCTTTTTAAGGTTTAATAATTGGTTAAAAAAACATTTGTATAAATTAAGCTTATAAAATATTGTCAAATATATTTGGAATTTAAACTCAATTTTCCCAAAAAAGTTCAAATGAGCTATTTAGGGGGAAAAATGGAGATAATTTGAGTGCAAACGGGCTTTCCTTGACCATTTGTTAAAAGTCTTGATATATAAGAAATATAGGGTGGTTGCTTGTGGAGAAATTTTCGTGTATTTTTGAGGTAAGTAATTCGCTCTGCGTAGGTGCTTTATAAAATGAAAAGAGAATTAGTGAGTGGAAGTGCGTTCGCGTAGCTAAACGTAGTTATCGCTTAGTGGAACGGAGTTCTATCGCGCAAACGTAACAGAATTCTATCAATTTGGATATATTTTTTGACTACATCAATTTTACACAGTCAAAGATACCAAATGGCTTCTATATATTCTCTGTTCCCTGTTCCCTGTTCCCTAAAAGCGACAATTTTTTGGCTTTATTCAGGCATTGAGATGCACCTAATTTTCTGGATTTGTAATTTCTCCCATAAATAGAATAGTTCCAGAATCATCATCTCTAATTGTCAAAAAGAAAGGGCGATCGACTAACATATCAACAGGTCTTTCTGCGCTTCTTGCTCTCATAGTTATACTGGTTGCTGCTCCCGCTTCTGTTCCTGCTTCATTAACTTCCACAAATGTTTTATGCTTAATTTCATCTATATATAACTCTGGTGGAATAGGACGCATCCCAGAAAAATCAGCATTATTTTTGTTAAAAGCTATCTCCATTCCTAAAGATTTTAATGCATCATTGAGGGTGATTTCATATTCTGTTTTAAATTTTGGCAAGCCTAGATTCACCTTACAATAGTCAAATTCCACCATCCAATTTTCCCAGTTTTTCTCATTTAAAATTTGATAAAATTTGTCTAATCCTACTTTTTCTTTGGGAAGGAATATATACATACTTACTCGTCCTTCTCCATAGGGTAAACTCACTGCCTGAAACTCCTCATCTTCATAATATAAATATCTAGATGATTGAAACATTATTGGATGTTGCTTTTTTGTTCCATTCGGCAGATAAAAAGGTTGTTCTTTTGTGGAATCTTCTGAAAATTTCTGCTCCCAATTGCCTTGAAAGTAAATAGCATTTAACAACACCATCACTGTATTAGGTTCGAGTTTTTCGATGATTTTATCAATTTTACCTTTAGTAATATCGTTGACCCAATTATTGATAATTTCAGGACTTCTAGGATGCTTGAAGTCTATTTCACTTACCTTACTCTGATAAAAAATTTGATTTTTTTGCAGAAATTTTGGTTCAAAAGACATCCCTTTTTTCGTCCAGATTGAGTTAGCAATATCTAATTTAATGTCTGGATTTAAACTATTTAATAAAATCCCTAATTCTTTGTTGGCCTGATTAACTTCTTCTAAACTCATTCCCTGAAAATTTAACGCTTTAGCCATAGCATCTCTCGTTTTTCCCTCGGCACCATTGTAGGTCATTGATAGAGCGATCGCTATACTGCTCGGAGAGATAAAAATATTTTTCTTTGATTGTGATTTTTGAATTTCTGAAAATAGTTGAAAGGCAAATCTATTATTAGCAGAAACTAATTTCATACTTATGTCCATATTGTCTATTTTAGCAAATATATTCTGTCGGGCACTTGTATGATTATCGGTATAAAATTCTCCATTCCTTAACTTGATTGCAATTCCAGGCAAATTATAGATACTAATAATGATAGTTATAGCGATCGCCCCTAGAGACATTTTTGGCGAAATAGCATAACATTTGTTTAAAAGTTCTTTTAACATTTTCTTATTTTTACCGAAAAATTGTGGTCAAAAGCCTCACTTTTTAAGGGGATAAAAAGCGGTTGAGGGATTGCGTTTGCTATCGCAAAGCTGCGCTAACAGCGGAGCGGCTCTGATAAGAGCGGTCTCCTCGCCATATCCAATCAACCAAGACAGCGGTCGATCGCGACAGCGGAACGGAGTTCTTTCTTCGGAGCTTCCCGTAGGGTGAGATGGCGAGGAATCCTGGCCATATCTAACTTGACTAAGAGAAAAAAGCATATTCCTTATTTTAAGCCTCCTTATTACAGAGGTACTGATAACGGATAACTATTAACTGATAACTGAAATGACTGGAGTCAATAACTAACAATGACAATCGATCTAATTTTTAACGGTGCTAACTTATTTGTATTACCATTTTGGGCATTAATAATATTTTTGCCTAACTGGAAAGTTACTCGCAAAATCATGGAATCTTTTATTCCGTTTGTATTATTAGCTGTCCTTTATCTTTACCTACTTATTAGTAGTATTACCCCTGAATCTGCCGCTGCTTTATCCAATCCTACCTTGCCAGATATTGCTAAATTCTTTGGAGAAGAATCAGCAGCAGCAACAGGATGGATTCATTTTCTTGTCATGGATTTATTTGTCGGTCGTTGGATTTATTGGGAAGGCCAGCGTACAGGTATTTGGACTGTCCACTCAATAATTCTTTGTTTATTTGCCGGACCTTTTGGCTTATTATCTCATATTTTAACCTATTGGATTAGTCAAAAATTCTTCGGTAATTCTACAGATGAAACAACTTCAACACCCACTGTAGAACAAGTTTCAACAATTAATAATTAATAATTAATATTTACCTCTTCTTTAAAATGGATAGGATTGATTCAAAGGAAATTTTTTTCTTGTTTCTCATTTAAAGGAGAGGCTTTAAACCTTAATTATTCGGTAAAATTGAGAGGGTTTATTTAAGATAAATCTCTAAATAAAGAAGGAATTAGGGAACAGAGAATAGGGCACAGGGAGAAATAATTGATAATTTATGGATAATAATTGGTTTTATTTTTGATTTTACCAGATGTCTAATAGTTTGTTGATTTTATCGATTCTTAATTAATCTTCAGTAGTTTCTCATACCTGACTAATATTTTGAGGGTTAAATAAATAATTATTGGATTTGAGATTTGAAAGAGTTTGAAGATGCGGAGTTGCTTTTCTGGGATATTCCCAACTAATTAATACTACTAAATATCGTATTTTTTTTGGTATGAAAGCGTAAACATTCAGCAGTCAGCAGTAAGCTATTTGTTATTAACTCATTATCATAACTAGAGAGGAATTATCTACCAAGGAGCATTAAAATTAATTAATAAAATTGGCTATAACCTCACCTCAGTTATTGCTTGCATAAGTTCAAAAGCTAATAGCTGAATGCTTACATGAAAGCTATTTATTAATCTGCTTTTAGTAGATAATTTGACTCTGAATTATCTTTTCTGCTACAGGTTTAATACTCCACTGTCAATAGCTTAGAAAAGTAATTTTTTTACCTTTGATGTAAAAGAGCTTGGGGAGTATGGTGAGAGGGAGAAGTTTTGAGCAATTTATTGTATAAATAAAGTACATTTTTGTGGAATTTTTATACTGAATAAAAGTGATTACTTACCTCTTTGTTAAAAATCTACTCCTGTAAGACAGTTAATAGGGGTGCTTAAAATTTTTTGGAGTTATAATACTAAAATATGAAGTAGCTCTTCAAAATCTATCCATAAGCAAATTTTCCCTTCTTCCTTCTTCCTTCTTCCTCCTTCCTTATTTTCATTTCCTATTTTTATATTGAGGTAAAATTATGGCAGTTGAATATGATATTGTGATTATTGGCGGTGGTTCTGGTGGTTTAGTTGTAGCTTCTGCTGCTGCTCAACTTAAAGCTAAAGTAGCATTAGTAGAACGCGACCGTCTTGGTGGTGATTGTTTGTGGTTTGGTTGTGTTCCTAGTAAGTCTTTAATTCATGCTTCTCGTGTTGCTTATCAAGTAAAAAATGCTTCTAATTTTGGCATTTATACTCAACCTCCAGAAATTGAATTTGCTAAAGCAACTGGTCATGTTCAACAAGTAATATCTAATATTCAACCACATGATTCACCAGAAAGATTTAGAGGTTTAGGTGTTGAAGTTATCTTTGGAGAAGGTAAGTTTATAGACCGCAAAACTTTTGAAGTTGATGGTAAAAAATTAACTGCTAGAGCTTTTGTTGTTGCTACGGGTTCTAGACCTGCAATTCCATCTGTGGAGGGATTAAAATCTGCTGGTTTTCTAACAAATGAAAAGGTATTTTCTCTACAAGAAAGACCAAATTCTTTGGCAATAATTGGTGCTGGTCCGATAGGTTGTGAATTGGGTCAAGCTTTTTCTCGCCTTGGTAGTAATGTAACTATTATTTCTAGTAGAAATCATATTTTACCGAAGGAAGAACCGGAAGCTGCTCTAGTTGTACAGGAACAATTTGAGTCGGAAGGTATTAATATTTTGAAGGAAGTTAGAGCGGAAAAAGTAGAAGTTGTGGATGGAAAAAAGCAAATTACGGCAGGTGGAAAAAATATTATAGTTGATGAAATTTTAGTTGCTGGTGGTAGGTTGCCAAATGTAGAATCTTTGAATTTAGATGCTGCTGGTGTTGAGGTAGGAAAGCAAGGAATTATTGTTAATGAAAAGCTGCAAACTACTAATTCTAAAATTTATGCTTGTGGTGATGTAATTGGTGGTTATCAGTTTACTCATGTGGCTGGTTATGAAGCGGTTGTTGCTTTAACAAATGCGTTATTTTTTCCTATTAGTAAGGCTAATTATCGGGTTATTCCTTGGGCAACTTTTACTGACCCAGAATTGGCAAGGGTAGGGTTAACAGAACAGCAGGCAAGAGAACGTTATGGAGATGATGTTTGTATATTAAAACAGCCTTTTTCTGGTGTAGACCGCGCTCAAGCTGAGGCAGCGACAAATGGATTTGGTAAGATTATTACTAGGGGGAATGGAGAAATTTTAGGAGCACATTTAGTTGGTATTTCTGCTGGTGAATTAATCCATGAAATTGTTTTGGCAATGTCGAATAAGTTGCCTGTTTCTGCTTTGACTGGAATTCATATTTATCCGACTTTATCTGAGGTAAATAGTAAGGCTGGTTTATTGTTGAAAAAGCAGAAATATGCCAAGAATTTATGGCAGCAAAATATGTTGGAGAAGTTCTTTAATTGGAGGCGTTCCTTTTAAAGGAAGGAAGAGGTTAAAGGTAAGCATTTCCTCCGGAATGCTGCGCAAACAGCTATTAGCCATCAGCTATCAGC
>NZ_CEZPJD010000307.1:0-8970 GCF_983059655.1 Okeania sp. | reverse complement strand
CTAAGTAGTCAAGGAAAATTAATTGTATATTTGATAGTCAGTTTAAATAGTTAGGAAAAGTTATTTTTAGATTTACTGCTCAAATACAAAAGTATATTTTATTCCCTATTCCCTGTTTCCTGTTTCCTAGTAGTAATAGTTTCAAATTTTTAACAAAATTATTTCTAACTAAAAATTTACAAAAAATAATAACGGTGCGTCACTGCGCACCGTCAGTTATGATTTATATAGCGCCTCACAAGTATGAAAATTGCTATAAATATAATCTCAGTTAAAAAATAATCAGGCTAAAGATTGACGCATTGGAGTACGACCGTAAGGATGTCCCTTATAACTAATTACGATTTGATGAGCTAACCATAAATCTAAACACCGACGCATTAATAGGTAGCGATCGCGCCAAAGCTGATGGCACTTTTCCGTAGATGGGCAGTCAATCACCATTACTACCCTAGACCCAACTAACTCGCGGTTTAACTGACAACTGTCTAAATCTATAGGACTCTGAGTCTGAAACCGTTCAATTGCGACAGATTCTATATTATTCATCTAAAATACTTTGGTAATTTGGAAACCCTTAGCCTTAGCTAGGGGATAAATAAAGATCGGCAGCCGAAATAACAATGCTATAGGTCGGTACTATGTCAAAGGTACTGGCTTAACCCACTATGCCTGTTTAACCATTGAGTTCTAATTGAGTTCTAGAAGATGGCACTGGCAGAGCATCTCAAAATAGGAACTTTAACACTGAACTGTAACTTAAACTGCAAAGGTCTAAGGTTGGTCAGGTGCTGGCTGGCAAAGACTTCGAGCAGTCTGTCCAAGTCTTTGAACTTTAGTCCTGGGGTTCCTGACTACATATCTTTATTAATTATAAAATAAATATAAAGAACTTTGGGAATAATGTAAAGCAGAAATTTGTGTAATTTATAGTTTTCTTGCTGTCAAAATAGATACTATTTGCTCAGGCAAAAGTTAAAAATAAAAAGTCAAAAGTTTTTATTTACTGATAACTGATACATTTTATTTCGGATAAAATGCTTAAAAGTCAGTATAGATAAGGGAAAAAAAGTCTATAGCTGAAATTAAAGTTACTCACAATGCATCAGCTTCTGATCGACGTTATCCTAATATTTAGATACATTAAATTGTCCCTATAGGTAAAACAAACATCAATCCAATCATTGGGAGGCCCCGTGTTATCTAGCCTGACAGCAACTAATTCTCGCCGAGCTGAAATAGTCGAAATTGTCTTCCGTAATGGTTGGGGCTATATGAAAACCCTCCTCACAGGAGGCAAAACTGGCGAACCAGATATACCAACACCAGAAGTTCTACGCAATATTCTGGTAGATTTAGGCCCAGTATATGTCAAGCTCGGCCAGCTACTTAGTACCCGTCCAGACTTATTACCAGCAGATTATATTGACACCTTATCAAGTTTGCAGGCCAATGTACCAGCAGTACCTTGGTCAGAAGTGGAAATCTTAATTCGTCAACAATTATCCCAACCTCTAGAAGAAATATTTAGCGATATTAATACTGAATGTGTAGCAGCAGGGTCTATTGCTCAAACTTATAAAGCGACCTTAAAAGATGGTACAGAAGTAGCTCTAAAAGTTCAGCGTCCTGGTATTGACAGAATAATTGATAAAGATACATCCCTGCTAAAAAGTTTAGCTGAATTAGTTTCATTCACAGACTTTGGTAATGACTACGATATAGTGTCTCTTGCGGAAGAATTTAGTGTCGCTCTGAAAGCTGAACTTGATTTCACCAAGGAAGCTGGTTATACCGATGAACTACGTCGAGACTTATCTACCAGTAAGTGGTTTGACCCCAAGCAAATAATGCTTCCGAAAGTATATTGGGAACTAACAACTCCGAAAATATTAGTTCTCGAATGGCTAAATGGTAAACCTATCTTATCAGCGAAGGTTAAAGGCATTAACAATAATGGAGATGTAGATGCAGAAAAGCAGGCACTCTCCACTTTATTATGTCGTGCTTTCTTTCAACAGTTTTATATCACTGGTTTTTTTCACGCTGATCCTCATCCTGGCAACATATTTTATCTGGAAGATGGACGCATTGCTCTACTAGACTGTGGAATGGTAGGTCGCCTCGATCCTCGCAGTCAGCAAAATTTAACGGAATTATTATTAGCGATCGTCGATCTAGATGCTAAAAGATGTACTCAGTTAACTCTACAAATGGCAGAAGTTGCTCAACTACCAAACTTAGCTAAGGTGGAAAATGAGTATAGCAAAATGCTGCAGAAATATTATAATCTGAGCTTGGCTGAAATCAATTTTTCTGAAGTTTTTTATGACATATTACAATTGTGTCGTAATAACAGAATTAAGTTGCCTAGTAATTTGGGTTTGTATTCCAAAACTTTAGCAAATTTGGAAGGCGTAGCTCGTAGTTTCTATCCTCAACTTAATCTTTTGGATGAAATTAAACCATTAATGACCGATCTATTTCGGCGACAGTTATTAGGGGAAGACCCAGTTCAAACATTATTAAGAACAGCTATTGATGTGAAGAATTTATCTTTAGAGTCACCTCGTCAACTAGACTTACTTTTAGATAGAGTTACTTCTGAAAAATTGAAGTGGAATTTGACTTTAAAAGATATTGAACCTTTGACTCGTAGTGTAAATAAGTCGGCTAATAGACTATCTTTCAGTGTTGTTGTAGGTTCGTTAATTATTGGTGCTGCTATTGTAACTGCGGGTTCTCAAAGTAGTCAGTTATCTGTATTAAGTGAAGCTTTATTTGCAACGGCTAGTTTTCTAGGTTTGTGGTTAATTATTAGTATTCTTCGTTCTGGTCGTTGGCGAGAGTAAATACAGTTATCAGTTAACAGTTATCAGTTATCAGTTGAATAATAAAAGCTGCTTACTGGTTACTGAATCTGAAAATGATATTAAGGAGTATTTGTAACAGTTATTAGTTAATAATTATCAGTTTAAAAGGAAAAATTGCTTACTGGTGGCTGAATTTGAACATGATATTAAGGAGTATTTGTAGATGAATCTAAATATTCTTGATTGTCTAAATATGTCTCAATATTCTCCAGAATTTGTCTCAAATATTATACTACTTTATCTTTGATTTTTATTAGTTCATCAATACTCTTATCTTTACCTACTTCGGCGAATGATTTATGCCCATGTGCTAAATCATTTCTATTAGTCTTGACTTTAAATAAATAATCCTTAATATCAGTTTTTGTTTTTGCAGAAAATCCATATTCCTTAGCTGTTGTTTTAATCTTTTCATAGTCAATATTTCCAGAAAATTGTTTCTCTAGCTTAGAAATCTTAACAATATCTAGAGATATATATACAATTTTATTATAAATTTCATCAATGCTTGTTTTATTTAGTTGTATCTTCAGGTTTTTAAGAACAACTTTTTTTAACTCAGGTGTGATTTTGTCGAAGGAAACATTTTGATTTTTTAGTTCTTCAAATATTGCTTCAATAGCATCTCTCATTGTCGATTCTATTAAATTGTAAAGCAACAAAAAAGCACTTGCTTTTAAGGTTTGTACTAACTTTATGTCAATTTTTTGAGTTTTGCTTCCTTCTTTACTTTCTATCAACAATTTTGTTGTTCCTTGCTCTAAACTCTGGAGAAAAATAAAATATTCACTTACTTCTTTAGAGCGTTCATTAAAATTTTGAAATAATATGCTTGTCATTATTTATCTAACAATTGGTCTCGTACATATTCAATCCGAAGAATAACTTTTTTCTTTGAACTACTTGCATAACCTTTTGTGTAATTCTGAAAATTACTCTTACTAGGATTAAGTAAATCATCTCCTCGATATTGAAGATTACTTTTTTCTCTCAAAGCAAGAGCAATACCTACAGAAAGAGACTCAAATTTAATTCTAGTAGTAGTTTGATTTGATTTTTTACCCGACCGAAAACCATTCGGAAAATGTTTTTCCACAAAATCTATCATTGTTTCAAATTCATCCCACATTTTCTTTAAGTCTGTATTTTTATCTTTGTTAGTTTTTTCCAAAAATTTATCCAGAAATTTACTTACCCCCACTTTACTCTCAAAATTTTGATAATTATTTAAAAAGGCAAAAAAACGTAAGACAAATTCTTGAGGATCTCGTCGGGCAATAGCTGCATCAGAAAACAAACAAAGCTCTCGAAACTTGGGTGATTTTGATAATTCTTCAACTAGATCGGTAAATTTTCCAGGTAATATACCTCTACGTTTTTCCATTTCATTTAACTCAACACTACCTGTATTAATCCGTTCAAATAAATCTCTTCGTGTTTCTTCATCCGCATCTTCAGTAAGTTGAATCATCCGAATAGTAGCCCTTTTGAAACGTTTCTGACGAGAAGAAGGTAAATCCTCAAATTTAAAGTCATTGAGTTTGCTTAACTTCTCTAAATTACCCAGTATTAGCTCATTATTGATAAATCCAGCTAGGGTACGGATACGTTGCGTACCATCTACAATCTCTAAACGAGCTTCATTTTCTTCATTTTCCTCATCATTAATATCAGCAACAAATATATAAGGTATTGGTAATCCTAAAAGTACAGATTCAATAAATTTTGACTGCCGGGATTCATCCCAAGCAATTTCCCTTTGATAGTCAGGTATAAATAACTCATTAGTATCGTTTTCTTTTCCTTCCATATACTTCTGAATAAGAACTTCCACTGGATATTCTTTTGTATCATAATCAACACGCTTTTGCTTTTCTCTAATTTCAACTTCAGCAGCTTCTTTTTGTGCTTTAGTTATTTTTGGTTTACTGTTAGTAACTTTAGACTTTGATAGCATATTTTTGTTTTAAGTAGTTTGTTTAAACCTAAAAGTATATTATAACAGTTGAAGGAAAGGTTAAGACCTATCAAAAACTTAAAACTCAGACAACATAAGATTTTTCTTTCTTCCTTCTTCCTTAAGATTGCTATATTTTGATATAACAGTCATTTTTTGTAGTGTTGATGACCAATAATATCCAGTAGAAATTTTACCTATTTACAGTACAGGAATCTACTATTGCTATTCTTTGATATAGCAGTAGAAGCAAAGATTAGGACAGATCAAAAGCTGAAAACTCAGACAACATAATACTTTTCCTTCTTGCTTCTTCCTTCTTCCTTCTTTCTTCTGCTATATCTATAGCAAGCTAGAATATATGATAGAAATAATTCTAAAATTTAAGCAATAAAGTTATGACAAACCAACAAAACCAAATTACCCAAACTTATGCTCAAGACGATGCCCAACAAATTCTGCAAATTGCCCTAGCACGTCGCTCTGAAGGAGGCGAACTAACCAGAGCACAAGTATTAGAAATTGCTAATGAGATGGGTATTTCTCCAGAAGACTTAGCAGCAGCAGAACAAGAATGGCTTTCCCACCGGAGTGAGTTTCAGGAAAAACAAGTTTTTAATCAACTTCGTCGAGACAAATTAAAGCAAAGTTTGATTAAATATGGCATTGTAAATTCATTTTTACTGTTACTGAATTTAGTAACTGCTCATACCCTTTCCTGGTCTTTACCAATTTTATTATTGTGGGGATTATGGTTAGCTTTAGATGCCTGGAAAACTTTTCAAATGGAAGGAGAAGAATATGAAAAAGCTTTTCAAAGATGGCGTTTGAAAAAACAATTAGGTCAATCTTTTGGATTTTTAGCAAATAAAATTTTAAAAAATTTACAGTCTTGAAAAAAAATGGAGATGCTGGCTAAATTATAGATAGGAAAGATCGGGTTTGTTTAATTAGGGCTCACCGATCTAATCTAAAAAAATTTACATCTAAAAACAAGTGCCTTTTTGGGATCGAAAAAAGTGCAAAATTTTCAGCTCTTCATGCTCAAATTTGAGAGTATTTTAGGTGCATAGTTTGGCAGAAAAATCATTCTTACAATTCTTACTCCTACCTTCTCACTCATTCCCATTTTTCCTATCTTCTATTCCTACTGAAAGACTTTTGAGCGCAAACATTAATTAATTCAAATCAGGGAAAATTACTCCTAACTCTTTATCTAATAAATAAGCGATCGCTGACTTGAATTATTAAAAAAGTAACAGCAAATTATTAGTCTTAAAACATTTACTTTAAACAAGTAAAAAAATACCTTAAGATAATTTTATAAGCAATTATAATAACTTATATAAAAATAGACAATTAAAGCACCCTGAGTAATGAAATTCCAGATAAAAAATTAGACTAAAATCTTTCAATTTGTCGCGCTTCATCTGACAGCTTTGCTTCTTTTTGACCAAGAATTCTTGCCCTACCATTGAATAAACCAATAGGAGTATCAAACAACTCTACTAATTCTGCCTTACCTAATATCATTTTCATCATTGTTAGAGGCAACTCTTTTAATAACCATCTACTCAAACGATAAACATATTCCTGTGTTTTAAACTCTCGCATTAGATCTATGCCGTGCAGTTCATGCAAATATTTATTTGACTTTCCATACCTACGCCATTGACTTTGTAAATCTTTCCAAGTTGAACGATGACGATGTTTAACTACGGCATTTTCTATAAATTTAAACTGATAAGATGTTTCTCGTAAAATACGCCAACAAATATCAGCATCTCCACCAGTTGTTAAGTAAGGGCGAAATAATCCTACCTTTACAAATGCTTGCTTTCTAATCGCTAAATTAGCAGTTTGACCATAAGGACAAAATGAATTAGATAAAGTATGTTTTTGAGAAAGAGTATCTTGTTTATCAGCGTATTTTTCTAATAAACTGTCCCCAGGTAAAGCAAGTATTTCTCCTACTACAATGCCAATATTAGAGTCAGAAAATGGCTGAATTAAATTTTCTAACCATTGAGGTTGAGGACGACAGTCACCATCAGTAAAAGCAAATATATCGCTACTAGCAGCACGAATACCAGCATTGCGAGCAGCATAGGAACTTTGAATGTGATTTTCAGTTACTAGACTAATTGTAATTTGACTTGACTGTACTGCTGCTTCAATTAGTGACTTACTACGATCGCCACTATTATTATCCACAAGTAAATATTCTACTTGGTCAGCAGGATAAGTTTGCGACTCCAGACATTCTATCAAGTCTGGCAAGTCTTTCTCACCATTATAAATTGGTACAATTACTGAAACTTTTGTCACGATCGGTTTTTCAATTAATAATTTATATAGCAGGGAACAGGCAACAGGCAACAGGGAGAAATAATTGATAATTTATGGATAAGAATTGACTTTATTTTTGATTTTTAGAGATGTTTATTAGCGATCAAAAAAACTTTCTCCTTTTCCCAGTCTTCTTTCTTGCTTCTTTCTTCCCTCCTGACTCCTGACTCCTCTTACTGAGTACTTAATTTTAAAATAAGCACAAACTAGCCAAAATTGCACTAACTAAATAAAAACATCCCACCACTTGAGTTTCCGACCAACCAGACAATTCCAAATGATGATGAAAAGGAGCCATTTTAAATAAGCGCTTGCCTACACCATCATGTCCTTTTGTTGCCTTGTAATAACTAACTTGAGCAATAACCGAAAGAGTTTCTATTAAAAAAATCACACTAAGAATTAATAATATCCATAAAGTGTTAGTTAGTAGAGCAACTGCAGCTAAACTTCCACCCAAAGCTAACGAACCTGTATCACCCATAAACACCTTAGCAGGATTGCGGTTATGAACAACAAAACCGAGACAACTACCACTCATGCAAGCACAAAAAATCATTAACTCCGGAGCAGTAGGAGCTAAATAAGCTGCTAACCCTAAAAATGCGATCGCTCCCAAACCCCCCATCAAACCATCAACGCCATCAGTAAGATTTGTAGCATTACTTTCTGCAACTAAAACAAAACCTGCCAAAGGCCAAAATAGTAATCCTAAAGATAATTGTAAACCAAATGGCAAAGCAATATTAGTAACCGTACTAGGTTGACTCCATGCTAGCCATCCACAAAATAGTATTGCAAAACCAATCTGCAAAACCAGTTTCATTTTTGGGGATATTCCCTTATTAGACTTACGTTGCAAAATTTTCCAATCATCCAGCCAACCAATAAAACCATAAGCTAGAGTCATTGCAGATACTGCCATAACATCTGGATGAAATTTCGATAATAACAGGGCGATCGCTACTCCTACTGGTACAAAAAATATACCTCCCATAGTTGGAGTACCTGCTTTTTGTAGATGAGCTTGGGGGCCATCCTCCCGGATTATTTGTCCAGCTTTTAGTCTTCTCAGCATAGGTATAACCCAATACCCCAAACTTGCAGTTGCTAAACCACATAGAATTAAGGGTAAACTTAGAGATTCTATACCTATATTTCGATTAGCCATACTATCTAAAACTAGGGCAAAAGAACTTAACCCTAAACCCAGACCCAAGAATAAGTTTTCTCCCGATAAAGTAATAGACTTGCTAACAATGAGCTTATTTTGCATAAAAAATCTCCTCCACACACACTTTTTTTTTAATAATTTAGGTTTGATTAAATAATGACCAAACTCAGCTTTTAACTGAATAGCTTTTTAGTAATTAATTATTAATTATTAATTATTAATTATTATAAATATCTATTCACCTGAGTCATCGTCATTTCCTTCTAAAACGTCATCATCATTAAAATTATCATCTACAGCTATCAATTCTGAAATTTCCTCTTCCTCTTCTAGATAATTGTCTGATTCTGCAGGATCTCTAGGTAACATTCTGCCTGATGTCTCTAACCAGTCAACTATAGATGAGTCTCTTTGGGTAGGAATTACATCTGCCGGCTCATGGCGAGGTATTAAAAGCAGGGAGGGATTATAAACTAGAACTGGTTGTGACTGAGGTTGATTATTTCTACGACTAATAACTCCTACTGACTGTCCTACTGGTTGTTCTACCTTTGCCTGTACCGTAGTTGGCTGTGGCACTACTGGTTGTGGATTTACTGTTTCCTGTACAGTAGTTG
>NZ_CEZPJD010000306.1:2720-8981 GCF_983059655.1 Okeania sp. | reverse complement strand
CAAAAAATTGTATCCTTTGAAATTTTGAAATTTCGTACATCTTAACTAGAATTAGACCTCTCCGGAAAAGAGGGAGTAGGGAGTAGGGAGTAGGGAGTAGGAGGAAATAATTGATGATTTATGCGTATGGGATTGATTTAATTTTTGATTATCACCAGATGTCTATTAGTTAACCAAAAATATAGGTTTGTAAATATTCTCTGACGACAAAGAATTAGCCCTGGGAATATGGGGTGGTGATATAGCAAGGAAGGAGCTAGTTGCTGTTTGACTTATGTTGATGATGACCGTAAGACAGAGAAATGCTGTTCCCACTATTTCTCTATAATTCATATTTTAATCTGACAACGTCCCAGAAATTACATATTCGATTCAAATGCTGTAGAGTATGGACATTTCATCAAATGTCCCTAAGTTCTTTTGCGGAGATATTTGAAGATATTTATAAAAGCTATTTAGTATCTTTGCTCGCAGTATGCGCTTTTGACAAAGGAGTCATAACTCAGTACTCAGGAGCTAGAGAAATAAAATAGTGGAAATTTGCCTCCACATTTCCCATCTCTCCAAATTTCAGTTTTGGGAGGGGTTAGGGGTTAGCCCCCACACTCCCTACTCTATATCTACACACATTCATTAATGCCTGATATGCGATCGCTGACCTTGGTTTTAATGTAGTAAATATTACTATTTTATATTCTGTATTTAAACTAGAACATTTTTTTATTTCTACTGAATATCACTTAAAATTTAAGTATAAAAAGTAATTTATTTTTTAAGTGCTTGCACGATTGATACTATTTTTTGACGCTTCCAGTATAGATTTGGGATAAAAGCTTTGTTTAGCTAAAAACCTCTCATAGTAAAGCTTATAAGATATTTTACTTATTATACATACATTATTTTATTTAAAAAACAGTGATCAATATCATTTATAGTAATGATTTTAATCACAGTATAAAAATAACAATTTAAATAAAAATAGATACAGAAACACAGGCATTGCATCTATAGAGTTTTGCTAAGAAATGGCCTGAATATAAATTAAATAGTAGCTAATTACACACACACAAACCTAACAGATACTATGATTAACAGTCTAATTAACTCTAAATTCTTTGCAGGTTTAACTGCTACAGTCGCATTTACTGGCGTAATAGCTAATGCTGGTACTGCTAACGCCCTGACTAAAACATATACAGACACCTTTGAGCTAGCACCAACAGATATTACAGATGCCCTGTTATCAGTTCAAAAATTCGATGGTAATCTTGGTAAACTTAAAAATGTTACGATCGGCTTTGATGGACAGATCGTTGGCGATGCCCTAGTGGAAAGCTTGGATGCACAAGCTCAAACTCTAACTTTTAATCTTGGAGGTACTTTGACCTTACTTGGGGATGATATTCTTAATAACCCTTTGTTTGAAGAAACAGTGAGTGCATCAGATTCATTTGAAGCAACTGCTTTTGATGGTGTTACAGATTTTGGAGGTACTTCTGGTCAAAGCTTTCAGGGACTAACAGCTACATTAAGTGGACAGAACTTCTATGATGACCAAAATGTATTAGATTTCTTCACTGGTACTGAAAATTTAGAGTTTTTATTCTCTGCTAACACTAATTCAAGCGTAACCGGTGCAGCAAATCTGTTAGCTGGTATCACTACCCAGGCTGGAGCAAGTGTTACAGTGACATACCATTATGAAGACTTTGATGGTGGTGTTTTACCTGAAAGAGTACCTGAACCTTCTGCAATACTAGGTTTAGGTTTATTTGCTGGAGTAGGCTTTTTATCAAAAAAGAAGGCAAGCAATAAAGCTTAAATTAAACAAGTCTATTCTAAATAAAGTCTTGATAGTTCCCCATCGCTATAAAAATCACCAAGCGATATTTAACTAAAAATCAAATTATTAGTAAAAGAGAGCCTCATAACTAAGAGGTTCTTTTTGTTATTTGTACAACCCAACTTAAAATAGTAAACAGTCTATTCAACTCCTTGAAAAGAAGAGCATTGACTCAAAGGAAAGTTTTTTTCTTGTTTCTCCTTTAAAGGAGACGCTTTAAACCTTAGTTCTTCGGCAAAGGAAACCAAGATTGGGAAAATAACAAGGTTAAATACTAATTGCTATAGAATAACTTCAAACCTAAATCTGGTCTATCTGTAATTAATGCAAATACCCCTTGTTTAACAGTTTTAACCATTAATTTTTCATCATTAATCGTCCAAACATAGATATTCTGATTAATCAGTTTCATGCGCCAGACAAAACCAAATTTTATCAATTGGTAATTAGGCGAAACAAAATCAGCTTTAGTTGTAAACAAACGAAATTCAGGAAATATTTCTGATAATCGAGTAGCGATTAAATTTTTGGGTTTACTAACTCCTAATAATAGCCCAGTTGTAATTTGATTATCAGCTTTTTTGACTGCAACAATAGCAGCATCAAGAAAAGATTTAATGACATAATCTTGATAATCTAAATATTTTTTGACTAAATTAACTATCTCCAATTCATATCCCACTTCTTTCAATTCAATATCAAGTTTAATTTTCCCCTGACATAACTTCAACACATCCTCTATCAATGGCACATCAAAACCTTTTTGCCGAGAAATATCCAAAAGTTGTTGATAACTCAAATCACTAACTTTCATCCCATCAATTGATTCATCGTGAAACGCCACAAATAAATTATCCTGAGTTTTTCTGACATCAAACTCAACCATTGGTACACCCAATTCAATAGCTTTTTCAAAAGAAGCTAAAGTATTTTCAAATTCCACCAAGGCAGATGCGCCTCGGTGAGCAATAATTAATGGTTTAGTAGTCATTTCAAGAATTTAGAATTTAGAATTTAGAATTACCTCTTTTTATAAATAAATTAAGAGGATTGGATAAAAGGATTTTTTTTCTTCTCTTGGTCGATTGGATATAATTATTATCCTGCTTTAAACCTTAATTATTCGGTAAGTACCTAAAATATCACTTTTAACTTCTAACTTTTGACTTTTGACTTATAACTTCTTCCTTTTATCCCTAATAGTAGTCTAATCTGGAGCTGTCACTATATAGCTATAAAAATGACAAATATACCTCCAAACCCACCTTCACAGCCAAGGTCAGTGGAACGTGATGAGTGGATTGCAATATTTGTAGCCTTAGCGACTCTTGGCAGTGTATTTTTCTGGACAACGACTAGAGGAAATAATGGGTTTAATCTATTCTCTAAACCTATCATTTCTTCTCCTGAATCTGAAACAGTTGATAGTCCAAATGTTAGTACAGAAGAGTCAATTTTTAGCTTAGGCACACCACAACTTAATACCCTGACTGGCGAACCAGCATCAAATTTTAGTCAAGCACTTTCTTCTTCTGAAGAGTTAGAAACAAGTTTGGCTACTCTGACTCCTATTAGTGATACTTTTGAGCAGTTAGAGACAAGTGTTACAGGTTTGAATCAAGCCAATACTGAGACTGAGACAACACTCGAATTAGCGAAACCGCCAAAAGTCCCACAAGTTGGCAAGAATTTGGCCGCATTAGGTATTGGAAGTATGTTATCTGGATCTCCAATGACAACTACGCCTTTACCTGTGGCCCCCCCTATTCCTAGTTTAACAACAGATTCACCCACGGCAACTTCTCCTTCTCCAGAGGAGGTAACTTTCAAGTCACCTGGGGCCAGTGAAATAGCAACTTCTCCTCCTCCTGAAGCAGAAACTACTGACTCATCTACGGCAACTTCTCCTTCTCCAGAGCAGGCAAATTCTGAAGTTCCGTTAGCTGGTACAACAGCACCATCTCCTGAAACATCTCCTATTGACCAAATTAAATTTTCTGATGTTCCAGATGATTTTTGGGCCAGTAATTTTATTCAACCTTTGAGAGAACGTGATATTATTGCTCAAGTTGATAGCGATAAATTCGAGCCAGATAAACCTGTAACGCGAGCTGAATTAGCTACTCAAATTCCTCAAGTATTTGAGGAAAAATCAACAGAAAGTTCTGTTAACTATGAGGATGTACCAGCAGATTCACCAAGTCAAAAAGAAATTCAAACAGCTACTAAATCTGGCTTTTTGAGTGGCTATCCAGGAAATGTTTTTCGTCCAAAACAAGAAGTACCAAAATTACAGGTATTAGTTGCTTTAGCTAGTGGCTTAAATCTGGAAATACCATCAAATCCTGATAAGGTTTTAAGTATTTATAAAGACAAAGAAAAAATACCTGATTGGGCTAAGGAAAAAGTAGCGGCAGCTACTGCAACTGGATTAGTAGTAAATCATCCAGATGTAAAAATTTTGAATCCAGATAAACCTGCCACTCGTGCTGAAGTTGCAGCGATGTTTCATCAGGCTTTAGTAAGATTAGGAAGGGTAGAAGAGGTTTCATCAGAATATATTGTGACTCCAAAAAATTAAAATTGGCTGTCTTTTTTGATGAACAGTTTTTCTCTAAATATTTACCCTAAATAATCAATGTCTAAAATACCCGGTTTCTCCTAGAGACCGGGTTACTAATATGAAGGAAGAAGGAAGAGGGAAGAAGGAAAAATACTGATTTTGCTTTCCCTTTATTGATTTTTTTTCTCAGGCTAATTACTTTATTTTATTAAGATAAAAAAATTATGTCATACTAACTTGAAAAAAGAATACTATACTTAAGTAACACTTCAATTATTAAGTAATTAATATATACTGAATAAGTTTTTGGTGATTATTAACCATTTATTTTTAATTATTCTTATTTTCACTCCCTCACTCCCCCACTCCCCTACTCCTCTACTCCCCTACTCCACTACTCTTCCTTATGCTCCAAAAAGTACAAAATTTCTTATTACAACTAGCTCAAATGTTTACAACTCCCTTACTTTTTGTCGGGGATAGTTATATATCTTTAAGTTTACTTTTAAAATTATTTTTATATTTAATTGTAGTTCTTATATTCGGTAGAATCTTCAAAAATTTACTCAAAAAAGTATTTTTAGTAAAACTAGGTATAGATGAAGCTAATCGAGAGGCAATATCCACAATATTTAGCTATGGAGCGAGTACCCTGGGTGTGATAATTATTTTACAAACACAAGGTTTTAATGTCTCTTCATTAGCAGTTTTAGCTGGGGGTTTAGGTGTAGGTATTGGTTTAGGATTTCAGAATATTACCAAAAACTTTATTAGTGGTTTGAATGTACTGATAGAAAGACCGATCAAAATAGGAGATTTTATTGAATTAGATAATGATTTAGGTTTTGTGGAAGAAATTGGTTTGCGTTCAACAAGAATTAGAACATTACAGGGTAGTCATATAATTATTCCTAATGGCATCTTAATAGAAGGAAAAATACATAATTTAAGCTACGATAGTTTTAAAGGTAGAATTGAACTTGATATTTTTGTCTCTGATGATAGTGACCCAGTATTAGTTACAGAAACTATACTAATGTCAGCTTATATGGAACCTGTAGTATTACGAGAACCACCTCCAAAAGTTTTGTTTCTGGGGTTTGAAGATAACGCTTTTAAGTTTCAATTATGGGTATGGGTAAAGGAAATTTATAATCAACCAGTTTATATGAGTTCTTTACGGTTTATTATCTACAATAACTTACATCAACAAGGTATTTTAATTCCTTGGGACCATTTTAATATATACCTCCATAATCCACAAGAATCACAACATTTAGAATCACCTCAAAATACTTTTATTCATGGGGTAATAAACAATCAGTCTATACCTAGTAAACCTCTATCAGCTAGGGATTTATTATTAGAAGTTGCTTATTTTGAAAACTTTACTGATGTTGAGTTACGAAAATTGATAGAAGTAGGGTATAGAAAACGTCTCAGACCATTAAAAATTTTATTCCATGAAGGAGATCCTGGTGATACTTTTTATATTATTCTTTCAGGTTCAGTAGAGGTATTTGTTGAAAAAATTAATAAACATTTGACTACTCTAAAAGCTGGAAATTTTTTTGGAGAATTAGCTTTAATGTTAGGTATTCCTCGTACTGCTTCAGTCAGGGCACTTGAAGATACAATTTTATTTGCTATTCATAAAAAAGGCTTTGAGAAAATATTACATGAAAATCCAGAATTAGCAGAGGTAATTGTGCAAGAGTTGGGTAAACATCAAGAAGAATTATCTGAACGTCAAAATGAACTTAGAAGATTAGGATTAGTTGATGCAGAAGAAGATGATAAAAATCCTGTGGTTTGGGTCAGAAATCGTCTGAAAAATTTGTTTAATTTATAATTA
>NZ_CEZPJD010000306.1:0-2620 GCF_983059655.1 Okeania sp. | reverse complement strand
TTTAATTCTCTCAATTGTACGCTGATTTTCTTCAGGAGTTCCTACCGTAATTCTTAAACCACCACCCGTATGACGAATTAAAGTCCCCTGACTTTTAAGTTGCTGCATCAAATTATTTAAACCTTCTTCCTGAGACAGATTTTCTCCTAATAAACTCAATCCTTTATCTGTAAGTCTGGCATAAAAGAAATTAGCCGTACTTTCCCAAACTTGTAGAGCTGAAATTTCCGCAAAACTTTCAAATAACTTAGTTCTTTCTGTCAAAATTTCCGGTATAAAAGATAGTACATCTTGTCTGTGAGCAAGCACTAATTTAGCAGCAGCTTGAGAAAAACTTGGTAAGTTGTAAGGAAGGCGAACTTTTTCCAAATTAATCATAACTTCTGGATGAGCGATCGCGTATCCTACCCGGAGGGAAGCTAATCTAAAAGCTTTAGAAAATGTTCTTAAAATTACCAAATTAGGATGTTGGTTTAATTGTTCAGCTACAGTAGTCTGACTAAACTCAAAATAGGCTTCATCAATTACTACCATAATTTCTTCAGGCAAACTAAACAACCATTCTAATTCTTTAGCAGTTAAAGCATTAGCTGTAGGAGAGTTTGGATGAACAACAAATACTACTTTTACAGTCTGTTTTTTTGTTTGATTAATAGCATTCTGAGCTGCAGAAATATCTATTTCAAAAGTTTCCTCATTTCTACCAACATTGACTATAGGAATACCAAGAGTTTTGGCAAGAATAGAATACATAGAGAAAGTAGGAGTAGCAGTTAAAATAGAACCTTCTTCCCCTAAACAAGTAGCAATTAAAATAGAACGAATCAACTCATCTGAGCCATTACCAACAGAAATATTATCGGCAGAAATATTAACTGATGGAGTTGCTTCATTCACATATTGAGCTATAGCTTCTTTAAGTTGGAAATGACTGCCATCTGGATAACGGTTTGTTTCAATTAACTCTTGATAATTTGTAGCTAACTTTTGTTTTAAATTATCTGGTAAATCATAAGGACATTCATTAGTATCTAGTCTATCTAAAGGAATTTCTGAACTGCCACCAGGATGAGGTGTATAAGCTTTAAGATTACCAAGGTCTGAACGAATAAAAGGTAACATACATTTTTTAGAGTTATTTTTGCATCCTAATTAGAGGATGTCATTCATTATACCCACATTCCGCACTTCATAATGTAGCACAAAAATATATAGCAATATGATTTGAGTTGTGAGATATTGGCAATTTTTAGGGAACAGGGAACACCGGAGCTGGGAACAGAGAAGAGGAAAAAACGTATCATATGAATATAATAATTGCTATATTCTAAACTTTTAAGAAACACCTCAATTCTCACAACTCATTCCTGATTGCTATACATGAATCATCATCAGAATTTGAGCCAACAAATTAAACAAATTAATTCTGTAGAACATAAAAAAATCAGTGGCACGAGTATTATTGGTGAACCAGGGAGTTGTTTTGGCAGCAGAAGACAAAGGAGCAACTACACTCCCGTTGATAGCATCAATTTTCTTGAATAATCATGGTTATTTCTTGAATTTCTGGGTCTGTTTCAGGAGATATTTTTACTTCTTCAAGGTCTAATTCAATTACTTCTTTGGCTTTTTTTAAAGTCATTGAGACTCGATTTATCCATTTTAATTTGAGATTAATTTCAGATTCTCTTGGCTATATAAAGCACTATCACAAACCATAATACTATCTAGTTTTATTTGTTTTTTCACCTAGGTTAAAATTTCAGCAAATACTGCTTTATCTGATTCATTGCCGTCAGCAGTTCTCATAAATAATGGTATTCCACTATCACTACTGACAACTAAATCTAATACACATTGTTTTAAATCTGGCCGATGGTCGCGAAAGAACTGACGCTCACAAATATAGAGGACGTGATACCATTCCTAATCCATGGAGAATTAAAGCTTTAATTACTATTTTTTCTCGATTATCTACTCCTAAATTTTGGTTAATTATTTCCACAATTTCTATCTCGTCAATTAGTCCTGCTACTATTCCTAAGTGATCGAGATTTTTAACTTTATTTCTTCAATGAAAGACACTTTTTTTCATAGTAAATAATCAGGATATTGTCAGCTTTATGACCTCAGTTGCAGTCACCAAACACCATAAATAATTATACTTAATTAAACAGGTGAATTTCCTGTAGCTTGTTATAAGACAATTTGAAGTGCAGAATGTGGGATATAAGTTCTGTCATTACTCAAAAACTGAGGAGGCAGGGATCGAACCTGCATTTTTCCGCTTTCAAAGAGCGGTGCCATACCTTTAGGCGACTCCTCAATCAATAGCTGCCGGGGTAGGGATTGAACCTACAACTTCCTGTTTCAGAGACAGGCGACTTTACCAATTCGTCTACCCGGCATTAAAACTGTCCTGGTAGGGATTGAACCTACGACACTTCCCTTAACAGGCGATCGCTCTACCAACTGAGCTACAGGACAATGGACAAAACCATTATAGATAGGTTTCGCAACCAGGTGGTTAGATTTACACTCACAAAAAGACTTTGCAATAGTCTGAGGTTTCTAGCTAAAATCTGCACAAAATTTTCGGCTGATAGCTGATAGCTAGTTA
>NZ_CEZPJD010000305.1:0-9010 GCF_983059655.1 Okeania sp. | reverse complement strand
GGTAATGATTTAACAAATGAAATTTATCCTGGTAAAAAAATTAGTGAAAAACAAGCAATTCAACTATTAACTGAAATCTTAGAGATTTTAAAATATGTACATGAGGACAATGTAATTCATCGTGACTTGAAACCTCAGAATATTATGCGGAGAAAATCTGATGGAAAAATAGTTTTAATAGATTTTGGGGCAGTGAAAGAAATTAAAGGATTAACTGTTATTAGAGGAGGTCAAACCAGTATAACAATAGCAGTCGGAACTCCTGGATATATGCCTATAGAACAAGCAGCAGGTCAACCTAAGTTTTGCAGTGATATTTATGCTGTGGGAATGATGGGTATTGAAGCATTAACTGGAGTTGATGTAAATCACTTTCCTCAAGATTCTTCAACAGGTGAAATTATCTGGAAAGATCGAGTTAATGTGAGTGATGATTTGGGTCGAGTTTTAGATAAAATGGTGTTGTATGATTGGAGAAACCGTTATCAAAGTATTGATGAAGTGATGACTGAACTTAGAGGTGGTAGTAATTCTGCTGCTACATTAAGAGTCAGTAGTAATTCTACTAATGCCCCTACATTAATAGTTAGTAGTAATTCTGCTAATGCTCCTACATATCGAAAGGCCGTTGCTGATTTTGCGAATAATTTGTATGTTTTGATAATTACTAATGCTCCTACATATCGAAAAGCCGTTACTGATTTTGGGAATAACTTGTATGTTTTGATAATTACTGAACATCTTAAAAAATACTTTAGATTATTCAGTTTTCATTTTCATACTTTGATTCAGCAACTCTATCGACGAAAAATACAACCTCTAATCTCTAGGGATGTGCCTCTGCTTTCAGGTAGTGGAATTAATTATACTAAGTTGCGTAATAAATTAGCGGCAGGAAAGTGGAAAGAGGCAAATAAGGAAACAAATAGAGTTATGAAAAAAGCTGCTAAAGTAGGATGGTTTGAAAATTTCAATTCTAAGAAGATTGAGAATATTTCTTGTGTAGACTTGCAAATGATTGACCAACTATGGGTAAGCTATAGTAATGGGCATTTTGGGTTTAGCGTTCAAAAGCAAATTTACTTGAATACAGGAAATATACCCTTAAAATATAACAACAAAACTTATAAACGATTTGGAGAGAGAGTTGGATGGAAGCTGAACCGAAACTGGGGATTAAGGGGTGGATGGTTATCCAATAATAACATCATTTTTAAAAGAAAAGCTCCTAGAGGTCATCTGCCAGTAATTCTATTAATCAGTGAAGAGTTAAATCTTGAAAAGATCGGCTGTGCGATCGCGTTGTTATATTGTATTATCATTTTCTTTGCTTTGTTGGTGCCTATTTTGTGGCCGTTCTTGATTTTGTATGTGTTGTATCATGATTTTAATCTTCGATCACTTGTGTGGTCTCGTTATTTTATTTGCACTCTCTCAAATAAACTTGATAAACATTATAATTATTATAATATATTTTGATAAGCATCATCATATATAAGCCTTTGATTTATCAACAGAAAAAAGTTTTAGGAAGTAATTTGTAGGGAGTTTTCTTTATTTCAACATTTCGATACCTGGCACTGATAATTTTCACCCAGACTCCGTTCCACCTGCCATTATAAGATGGCTTTACTATAATTTAAAGTAATCATTTTTTTCAATAAAGCAATTATGAATGAATCCAAATTACTAACTGTAAAATTAAGTTCTCGATTATTATAATCCCCTAGCGAAAGAAGCTCAAAAATTAAATTTACCCATAAATATATGAGCTTAATTAAGATTACTTAAATTCAGTCTTGAAGAAATTCCACCTCAATTTGATCGACAAAAAGCAAGAGAAGCGATCGCCAGTTTACGGGAAATAGGCAAAAATTTGTCCCCTGTAGATGGAGAAGCGATCGCCCGTGAAAGTCGAGCTGTAAATGTTGGCAGCAGTAGCGTTTGCTCCTCTACTCAAGAAATAGCGATCGAGTTTTTGTCTGTTTAACTTTTAAGCAAATCTATAACTACAACTGTTCTGGATCGACACCAATAGAACGCAACATTTGTTCAAGTTGTTCAGTTCGTTGTCGCTGCTGTTGAGCTTCAAGTCGTTCCTGTTGAAGTTCTTGTTGAAATTGTTCAGCACGTTGTCGCTCCTGTTGAACTTGTAGTTTTTGCTGAAGTTCTCCCTCTTCTGGAGTCATAAACCTGTTCCCTTCAGAGTCATACCAATACAACCACTCTTGTTCGGAACGGTAATGGTTACCAAATTCAGTTCCTATCCCCAGACCAATTTCTGGCATCCACACGGGATTTCCTTGTAAACGTTGGTATGCTCCATTTAACAAACGATACACTTCAAATCGTTCGTGTTTGTCTCGCTTGGAATAATCTGGGTTATAGATGACATAATACAATACTCCCAACCGAGCGTAATCAATCATTTTTTTATCGTATTCCTTGCCATAGGTTTGAGAAACAATCTCCAATACGAATATGGGAACAATATAATTTTCCTCCCAAAGAACATAGGAAGGTCGCAATTTACCATTTTTTCGTCGTGTAACTCCCAAACTGAGGAAACCATCAGGAACTATAGGAACTCTAGGACTAGAACCGGTGGTGTGAAAAATTCCCATATTTACGCCAAAAAACCAATCAGAGCGATCGCGCCATAACCGATTTAGAATTGTTCTTAGTAGGTTAGGAATTAGGATTTGTATTTCATGATCCACGGGTTTATCGTCTGAGTCTGGTAATTCGTCACTTGATGGTAGATTGAGTAATTCGTTGTAGTTTACCATAATAATTTGGTTGTGACATTTGAGTTATTTTATTTTAGCAAAAAAAGTATTTCTCTGTTTATTGCTATACTATAATTTAAAGTAATCATTTTTTTTAATAACCCTTGAATTAAGTCATTAATTTCTGATGAATTCCAATCAGACAAAATCCAACGATTGTTATCTGTGTATGTAAATTTAAAACTAGGATTTTCACAACTGATAACTAATAACTGATAACTGATAACTGATAACTGAATTAAGCCTCCACCATTTCAGAATAAAAAGCTTTCATATCTGAGTGAGAAATAATATTATTCGATGGTTGAGCTGGTTCTAAATCTTTTCTGGCATTTAGCCAAGGAGTTTCCGAATGTGTTAATTCCTTTAAGTGTCTAGCGCTTAATTCTCCATAAGTATCCCATACTTCCTCAAGAACTTCTACCTCATCTTTGGCAAACTTTATTTCTAACTCTTCAGGTGGTGGAATATCCCGATAATGGTAAGGTTTATATTCATGCCAAACATCACGAATAGCAGGACCATAAACCCATGCTTCAATATCTTGAAAAAACAGAGGTTCATTTCTAAATACTAAACTCCAAGCTTGTGCGTAATATACAAGTTTTTGTAGTTTTAAAGGAGAGATTGTATCCCCTGCTTCTCTGTCAACACGACACAAAAAATACCTAGCTATATCAACTGCACTTTTCATAAAATTTTTTCTCCTGAATCTTTAAATATTATATCAAATTTTACTGAACCTTTAACTTCCTATAAAACTCACTAATTCCAGTACATCAAACAAACAAGAATAAATCCTTTACTCAACAGTTTAAAAACTAATCGTATTTACGAGTACATTGAGCTACACAAACTCAATATTATTTACATATATTCAGGTTCTAAACATTCCCAAATTAAGATTAAATTGCTAATAACTTTTCCTATTGACTGACGTTGTTGAGGAGTATAAATAATTCCAGAATGTTCCATACCCGTGGCAGCTAAACTGAGAAAATCATTGTCAAAAGTAAAAATGACTCGTTCTTCAGATAAAGCATAAACTAATTGTTGTCGATCGGATGCACCAATGAGGGATGCTTCTGCTGAGGTTGTAACATCAATTCCTCATATTCTTAAACCATTTGCTATGGCATTACTAACATTTTTATCTAGATAAAATTTGATTTTATTTGACATTTTCACCGCTGATAATTTTTTGAATTAAAGATGGTTTTTTGCCTTGTAATTGTTTAGCAAAAGCTTCTCCTTTTTCAATGTGTTGCCTAATTTCTGCTCGATGGTCATGGTAATAAGCTAGAGCTGCATAAACATCTGCTAAGGTAATTGTAGGATGATGATAAATGATTTCATCTGGAGACATTCCCATTCTTTCATGCCAAATGACAATATCTTGAACTTTTATTCGATGTCCGGCAATACGCGGTTTTACGCCACAGATACCTTCTGTAATTTCTATGTGTTGTGAGATTATTGAAGAAGACATAATTGTTGACTTTTAAAAAGGATTAATTTTGATGATTATAGAATTTTTTTGCAGAAAGGGAGAGAGCGATCGCTTTTCAGATTGATAAACTATATCGTCATAACCAAAACCCTGTAGGGGAGAATGGCCATTAGCCCCTACAAAAGTCAAAATTAATCTCTGATAATATGATGTGTATCAACTGTCAAAATTCCAAATCTATATTTCATAAACCTGAAATTTCTTGTAAGTATTTGTTGGGTTTCCTGCGTCAACCCAACCTACAAATAAGTTAAAATATTTCAATGTAAACCCAACTCAAAAAAAATCAAGAAAATAATTATGGCAAACCTCACAATTAATGACTTACCTGATGATTTAATGGCAAAAATTCAAAAATTAGCTAAGAACAATAATCGTAGCTTAAGCGAACAAGTTATTGTAGCCTTAGAAATAATTTTGCGAGAGGGAGGAGCAATATTTATAATTTCCCCAGATATAGATCCCTCCTGGGAAGACAGACGGAAAATGACACCCGAACTTATGCCATATTTGAACGTATTCACGAAGAATTACCTAAAGATATAGAATGGCTTGATAGTACCCAATTAATCCGAGAAGATAGGGATAACTGATGAAAATTTCAACTTGATTTCAATTTAGGACAAACTTCAAAAGCTAACTGCGAACGATAAAAACATACATCAAACTCCATAAAAAAGTTTAACTGACCTAAAATAATAGGTGGATCGTTAGATTTAGCCCAAGCAAATACTAAACGAACAGGTAGAAAATCGCTAATTTTTCCCACAATAACTAAACCCCTTGCTTCGACTGGTGCAAGATTACCTGCTAAGGAAATTGAAAGTTTTTGTTCCTCCCAAATTGCTCCCAATGCTAAACCAACATGGTACGGTAAAACATTAAGACTTGAACCCGTATCCAATAGTCCTAAAGCATCCAAAATACAATCTTGATAGCTTAAGGTAATAGGTAGATAGGGAAAAACATTAGTTTCTCCAGCCCGATCGCTTCGTTCAACAAAGGGAAATCTTTTAGCATTCTGCATTTTCTTTCCCTTCTTCTTGTTCTAATAAACTCATTAATTTATGGGCTGCATCAGAATAATTATGAGGAGACCAAGTACGATAAGCCTTATTATTATTATCTAATAGTTCAAACCCTTCTTCTTTTGCTAATTCTGCCATTAAAAATTGAATAATTTGAAACTTATCTCCACGGGATAATTGTTCAAGTTGAACAAACAGCTTAGAATTTAACATCATAAATAAAATTAGTTGAATTTGATTATTACTATACTATAATTTAAAGTAATCATTTTTTCAATAAAGCAATTATGAGTCAATCCCAATTACTAGCTATAAAATTAAATGCCCAAGATTATATTGGTGCAGCCTAGCGTAGCTATATTGCCTAGTAAAACAAAGTTCAAAGATTAAATTGAGCCATAAATATTATAGCCCAAAGATTACTTTGATTAATAAATCCCCCTAACAATATTGAAAACATTAAACTACCGTAACTTATTTTCTAACTCCTAACTTCTAAAAAAGCTATAAATTCTTAAAAAAATAATGACTAGCACAATACTTAGACATCGCTATAAAATTATATCAGAGTTAGGTAAAGGTGGTTTCGGAACTACTTATTTAGCAGTAGATTTAGACCTGCCTAATCATTCTCAATGTGTGGTCAAACAACTAGCCCCATCTGACCCGCGACCAGAAGTTTTTCAAGTTGCAAAAACTTTATTTGAAAAAGAAGCAATAACATTACAACGTCTCGGGGAACACAATCAAATCCCCAGATTATTTGCCTACTTTGAAGAAGGTGGGCAATTTTATTTAGTTCAAGAGTTCATAGAAGGAAATGATTTAACAAAAGAAATTTATTCTGGTAGTAAATTGAGTGAAAATCAAACTATTCAACTCTTAACTGAAATATTAGAAGTTTTAAAGTATGTACATCAGCAAAATGTAATTCATCGTGACTTAAAACTGCAAAATATTATGCGGAGAAAATCTGATGAAAAAATTGTATTAATTGATTTTGGAGCAGTTAAAGAAATTAAAGGATTAGCAATTACAACTGGGGGTCATACAACTATGACAATAGCAGTGGGAACTCCTGGATATATGCCTAGCGAACAAGCAGCAGGTCAGCCTAGATTTTGTAGTGATATTTATGCAGTGGGAATGATTGGTATTGAAGCATTAACTGGCATACAAGCAAATCGATTAGTTAGAGACAACTCAACAGGTGAAATTGTCTGGAAAAATCAAGTTAATGTTAGCGATAAATTAGTTTTAATTCTAGATAAAATGGTGTCAGATTATTGGAAATATCGTTATCAAAGTATTGATGAAGTAATAGTTGAATTATCTAATATTGATAATAATGTCAATTACCAATCGCCACACGAAATATCACAACAACATACAGTTGTAATAAATAGTAATCAGCATAATAGTCAGCCATCAACTACTATTTCTCCCACTTCTTCTTCTTCAAGTTCTGCTCAAACTTTAGTCAAAATAAGTCTAGGTATCGGTATTGCTTTCAGCATTATTATTGCTTCTATTATTATTAATAATATTCCTAGTGAACAGGAAATATCAGATTCCTCACCTACTAGAAATAGCCAAAATGAGGGAGCATCAATTAAAACTTCAACTCCCAACCTCATCTCCTACGCCACTAATATTTCTGAAGTTCGTACCCTCAGCGGTCATAACAACTGGATTCGTTCCATTGCAATTAGTCCCGATGGGCAGACTGTTGTTAGTGGTAGCTGGGACAATACTATAAAAGTTTGGGATTGGGTAAATGGTAGCCTCCAAGGGACTCTTGCTACCCAGAGTGACAAGATTTTTGCTGTCGCTATTACCCCCGATGGACAAACTGTTATTAGTGGTGGTGCTGACGGAACTATCAATATCTGGGATTTGGCTACAGAAAGTCTCAAAAATACTCTCACCGATCATACCAATGCCGTTTATTCTATTGCCATTAGTCGCGACGGACAAACTGTTATCAGTGGTAGCGCAGATGGCACTATCAAAATTTGGGATTTGGCAACGGGTAGTCTCAAAAATACTCTCACTGGTCATAGCAAAGCAGTTTATTCTGTAGTGATCGGCTCTGAGAAACAGATTATTGTCAGTGGTAGTGCGGATGGCGCTATCAAAATCTGGGATGTGGCAACGGGTAGTCTCAAAAATACTCTCACTGGTCATAGCGATCGAGTTTTTTCTGTTGCTATCAGTCCTGATGGACAGAATGTTGTAAGTGGTAGTGCAGACAGAACTATCAAAATCTGGGATGTGGCAACGGGTAGTCTCAAAAATACTCTAACCGATCATAGCAACGAAGTTTGGTCTTTAGCTATTAGTCCCGATGGCCAAACTATTGTTAGTGGTAGCGAGGACACAACTATCAAAATTTGGGATTTAGCAACAGGTAGTCTCAAAAATACTCTCACTGGTCATACATGGGTAGTGACTTCTATTGCCATCAGCTCCGACGGGCAGACTATTATTAGTGGTAGCGATGACAAAACTATTAAAGTCTGGTCGGCGCGTTAGTAGCTAGGAGATTGATACAATATGCACGAAAGTCAATTCCATGAAGCTTTTTTTAATGTTAAAATTAGTAAGTAAAGCATGTTTTTCTCCTCAAAATGAGGTAAGCATTCAGCTATTAGCAAAAAGACTCTCTCTTTAAGAACGGTGTTTAAATTAACAACTGATTTTAAGGTCAAGAGAACCAAGTTTTGTAGTAAGGCAATTAATAAAGCTTTGGTCGTCAACTCAAAGCAATAGCTGATTGCTGATTGCTGACGGCTGAATGCTTACAAAAGGAGTATGAAACCACAAATTTTTTTAAACTAACTTTCTCAAAAAAACAATGGCTGAAAAAATACTTAAAAATCGCTATAAAATTATATCAGAGTTAGGTAAGGGTGGTTTTGGAAATACTTATTTATCAGTAGACTTAGACCTTCCCAATTATCCTCAATGTGTCGTTAAACAATTAGCTCCATCTGACCCACGACCACAGGTTTTTCAAGTGGCAAAAACTTTATTTGAAAAAGAGGCAAAAATATTACAACGTTTAGGAGAACACGATCAAATTCCGAGCTTATGTGCGTATTTTGAAGAAGGCGAACAATTTTATCTTGTTCAAGAATTGATTGAAGGAGATGATTTGACAAAAGAGATTTATTCTGGGCAAAAAATTGGTGAGAAGAAAATAATTCAACTATTCATTGAAATCTTAGAAGTTTTAAAGTATGTACATCACCAAAAAGTAATACATCGTGACTTAAAACCTCAGAATATTATGCGGAGGAAATTTGATGGAAAAATTGTATTAATAGATTTTGGTGCTGTTAAAGAAATTAATGAATTAACAGTAACAAGTACAGGTTATACAACTGCAACAGTAGCAGTGGGAACTCTTGGATATATGCCCAGCGAACAGGCGGCAGGAAAACCTAAGTTTTGTAGTGATATTTATGCTGTGGGAATGATGGGTATTGAGGCATTAACTGGTGTTCCGGTTAGTAATTTACGAGAAGACACCTCCACTGGTGAAATTATCTGGAAAAACCAAGTTAATGTTAGTGACGCTTTGGTTCGAGTTATTGATAAAATGGTGTCTGATTATTGGAAAGATCGTTATCAAAATGTAGAAGAAGCGATCGGCGAATTAAGCAATATTGGTAATCATA
>NZ_CEZPJD010000304.1:0-9012 GCF_983059655.1 Okeania sp. | reverse complement strand
TTAAGTTTCCAATATCAGTCAACATTCGAGTCGTTTCATCCGCAGAAAAGGGCACAACAAAAATTTCCTTGAAAAAGTTGAACACCGGATTAGTGGGTACATTAGGTTGCTTCCATTGATTGATGCGGTTAATATCTGGATGGACATCGGCTACCAGTAGGGAAAGAGAACGTTTTTCCTGACTGATTGCTCGTAATGCTCCGAAGAAAGCATTGCACTCCTCCGCTCGCTCTTTTGTATCTGCCTCTGTAGGAATGATGCGCTCAATTTCATCTAGAAAAATGAGAATGGGAAGTTGATAACCGAGTTGAGAGAGTTGTTGAGTCAAGTTTTGCAACTGTTGAGTAAATTCTGTTGTCAGATGGGCAGCAGGGCGATCGCTCTCAAATAATTTAGGGTGACTCACCATTTTTGCGGAACGGGACTCAATTAGTTGAAACAGTTTTGATAAAATTTGATTAAACAACTCTGCACCATAATGTGGTTTGCTCCCGTAAGTTTGCAAGTCAATATGAACTAAAGGATTTTCTCGCATTGCAAATCCCAATTGCAACAACAACGAAGTTTTCCCAGACTTGCGCAAACCAAAAATACCAATACCCTGACCTCGACGTAGATTTTCTTCCAAACGTTGTAGTAGTTCCCCTCTACCAAAAAATGTGAGGGTATCACCGATGGCATTGCGGTCATCAAATAGGTCTGCTCCTGGTAAATAGCGTTCTGTGTAATCAGCTAAAAGTCCTGAAGATCCTTCCTCCTCTTGTAGTGCTTGTTCCACTGCCGTAAGAGGAATGGGAATGAGGATAAAGCGATCGCGCAATCTTACTTCGGCCATTCGCATTCGGAAGAGAGTATCTGGAGGTTCCCTATAGAAAATAATTCCTGCCTGTTGTTGGTTGGATTGTTTCATCTCGGTTGCCTGTTGCACTAGCTCAACTACATCTTGATCATCAGGTTGTTCTATTGCGAAGGAAACAGGTATGGGAATGTAGGACTTTAGCTTACCTTCAGCAGAGGTGATTTGCAATCCATGTTTGCCATTGTCGCTAGTTGTTGCCCCTGCTTCTTGAAAAAAAATTTGCACCCCAGCTTTTAATCCATCTACCACTTCTTGATTTTGTTTAGCTCGAAGTCTGGCTCTGAGCCAACGTAGAAACAATTCTCGGCGATACCATAATAGTAAACCTATAGCTACCATCAGGGAAGTCAAACTCAGGAACACTACTCTGCGGAAATTTCTAGCATAATGACTTCTAATCTCTGACTTGAAACTTACTATAGATTTACGAATTGCTTCCACATCTTCCCGTTCGTATCCTCCTTCACGTTCCAACAAATCACTCTCCAGCAGTAGTAGTCTTTCACTATTATCGCGAAGTTTGATATTATAGCGAGAGCTGATAAAGTATTCCATATCTTGCAGTGCTTCTTCTAAATATGATACAGCTTGCTTCAACTCTGGTAATGAGGGAGCTTTAGAAACAGGTCTGCGTTCAATATCTGCTGCCATTTCACGAAAAATTGATGCTGCACTGGAGCGGATCTGGCGTTCAGAACTTCTCAGAGCATAGGATAGAGTAGGTGCTCTAGACATCCCCATGCTTCTGAGGGCAAATTTGGCGCTAGCAAGAGCTGAGTCATTCTCGGTTTCCAGAGCATCAATCAATTTGAGCTGTGCGGGAAGACCAATCTCTATCAAAGAAAAAGTTGCTCTCAAGCGCACGACTTCATCTGTGTCTTCTAAGGCAGCAATGAGAACTGGAATAATAGTATCGGAGTCTTGATTGAATTTTCCTAAAGCTTTTGCTGCCCGACTACGAACCTGCCAATTTGGATTGGTTTCAAGCTGTTTAATGTAAGTTTTAATCTCTATCTCTGAAGTATTTTGCCCCCATACCTGACCTATCCACAATGTTGAGAGTGTTATGTTTACAAGGGTAACAGTCAGAGTAAGTAACTTAAATTTCATGGCGAGTTTAGTTCTATTTTCGACTTGGGTGGGGTGCGATCGCTGTAGGTTAAAGGCAATTCTCTATCTTTTACCCATTCTGGCTGTTTGTCTAGAGAAATCGTCATTGTGCCGTCTTGAGAAACTTGGTAGACGTATTGGCTATCAGGACAGAATTTCGAGTCTAAATTTGGAAATGAATCAGGCCACTTTCCTTGTTGCTTTGCTAGTTTCTTGACTTGCAGAATTTTCTGGGTAAATTCTAATTGTAGCATATTATACAATATTTTTATTCTGAATTTATAAAATGATGTAAAGATACTTGTTTGTGCTAAACAAATATCTTTTGTAAGAAGTAACCTCTCAATATATTCCTTTCTCCTTTGATTATTATAAATCTGATTACTATAAATAGCTAAGGATCTCAAGATAGATAAGTAATAATCATGTTCGAGTAAACGTTCCTGCCAATAAGGTGAGAGATTATCAACCTTACGAATGACTCCTGGCCGAAACGTTTCTATCCTCAATGCAAGTAATTGACCAGCTAAGGTGCCATCCTTTTTAAGGGATTGACTAATTTTCCAGGAGACTTCTAACATGTTCCTAGCTTCTTGGTTTTTTCCCTGACGTTGTTTTTCTAAAATATCTAGAGCCAAAATTTGTTGAAAGTTAGCCAAATCAAAGTGTGATGACAAGGCATCTAAAAGATTATGTGCATAATAATAATAACTTATCTCCAAGGAAGATATAGTTTTTATCCTTGTCTTTGACTTAGGTAATTCACTATTCAAAACATGATTCTTAATTTTCTTCAAGGCATCAGCTTTAGACTCCAAATAGTTCTGCAACTCTTGTGGTGCAGCTTCAATCTCATCATTGGGTTTTGAGATTTGACTATTAATATACTGGTAAAGTGATTCCTTGATATTTTCAAATTCATCCTTAGACTCCTGAGATTCCTTAAAATCTGGGTGATACCCCATATAGTCTCCAAATTTAAAAACACCTTGACCATCTGCTTTGCCAATTACTCCCAATCCAAATTCTTTTAACAATATAGCTTCCAGTTTCAAAGCAGAATCATTAGGCTCTGGATCGGGGTATTCTTCCTCTAATTCCTTCACTTTTTGTGCAATTTCCCTCTCAATCTCCTTTTCTAAGTGAGAAGCTAGAAGATTTCCACCTATCATCCAGAGTGCCAGTAACCCGATTACACCAAACACCAACCAACGAAAAAATGTGAGTTTAGATTTCAACATTAGGATAACAGAAAGTTCAAAAGTCCAGATAAAGTTAATTCTAGACTTATTATTTCGTTTTTGTCAGTTTGCTTGCCAAATTCTAAAATATATGCATTCTTTACAAAGAGAACCTTATCTCTACATCAAATTGCCTAACCATTGTTACAAATTTTAATATTACTTTAATTTGTGATACTTTGAGACCAATTTCCTGTAAAAATAGTAGCGATTTTCTAAAAAGATAAAATAATCTATGCAAATTCAAACACCAGAATGGGTAAAACACGCCGTATTTTACCAAATATTCCCAGACCGTTTTGCCAAAGGTCAACCGCCCACCCAAACCAGAAAAGGTATAGACAAAGGTTGTTATCCTTCTACCCTAGAACCTTGGGATGAACCTCCTACTCCTCAAGGTTACAAAGGGGGCAACCTCTGGGGTGTCATTGAACAACTTGACTATATTCAAGACCTGGGTGTCACTGCTATTTATTTCACTCCTATTTTTCAATCAGCTTGTAATCATCGTTATCATACCCATGACTATTACCGAGTCGATCCAATTTTAGGGGGTAATGAAGCTTTAAGAGTATTAATAGATGCTGCCCACGATCGCAAGATTAAAGTCGTTCTGGATGGAGTTTTCAACCACGCTAGTCGAGGTTTTTATTTCTTCAACGATATCTTAGAAAACGGCCCTCACTCTCCCTGGTTAAATTGGTTCAAAGTTGAAGGTTGGCCTCTGTCTGCTTATGATGGTAGTTTACCTGCTAATTATGTGGGGTGGATAGGCAACCGTGCTTTACCTGTATTCAATCACGATAACCTGGAAGTGAAGGAATATATTATGCAAATTGGGGAATATTGGTTAGAATTTGGCATTGATGGTTGGCGGTTGGATGTGCCGTTTGAAGTTAAGACTCCTGGGTTTTGGCAAGAATTTCGCGATCGCATCAAAGCTATTAACCCAGAAGCGTATATTGTGGGTGAGGTTTGGAGTGACTGCGTACAATGGTTGGATGGTACTCACTTTGATGGGGTGATGAATTATTTGTTTACTGGCCCGACTATTGCTTTTACAGCAGGCGATCGTGTGGATATTGAACAAGTTAAAGGTTGTGACTATTCTGCATCTCCCGCTTTAGGAGCTATGGAATATGGTCAAAAAATGCAGGAGTTGCTGCAACTATATCCTTGGGAAATTGAACTAACTCAACTCAATTTATTAGACAGTCACGATACAGCTAGACTTTTGAGTATTGCTCAAGGAGATAAAACAAGTGTTGAGTTAGCCACTCTGTTGTTAATGACTTTTCCTGGCGCTCCTAGTATTTATTATGGTGATGAAGTAGGTTTACCAGGGAAGTTAGATCCTGACTCTCGTCGTAGTTTTCCTACTGCGGAAAAATGGGATACTCAAGTTCTGGAATATCATAAAAAGTTAATTGCTATTAGAAATCAATATTCAGCTTTGCGTACTGGTAGTTATGAAGTTTTATTTGCAGAGGGAAATGTGTATGTATTTGCCCGTATTTTAGGAGATGAGGAAATTATTGTAGCTATTAATAGTGGTACAGAAGCCACAAAGGTAAATGTTTCTGCTACTCAGTTTAATTCTCGACCTAGTAAAATTGTTTATGGTAATTGTGAAATTTTCTGGCAAGAAGAATCTAGTCAATTAGAATTGAATTTACCCTCTAGAAAAGGCTGTATTTTAGTTGATAGTTAAACTATTTTAAATTTAAAAAGTAGTTAATTATTTACATTTTAAGGGAGATTATTTACATTAAATTCAAATAATAAACTAATAAATAAGACTTACGCATGAACTACAAAAAACTAGAATTTGAAATTGCTTTCCTGTGGGTTGCGATGATGAAAATAAGTTGTAGGTGCGTAAGTCATAATTTTTTTATTAGATATCAGCTTAAAAAAAAGTAGAGACTTTCCAGATAAAATCTAAAGAACTTACGCATGAACGCTATTGGTAGGGTGTGTTAGCGACAGCGTAACTGAGCGATCCCCTGTATATAGTGCCTTTGCGTAAGTCCTGTAAAATCTATATGGTATAAAAAGTAGTTTATTTTTGAGTAACTTCAAGAGTTTTAAAGTATGAAAAAAAGATATATTATCTTGCTCTTCGGTCTAGTATTAATAGCTATTTTATCCATTCCTGCTAATTATTCTCTAGCAATATTATTAACTTTACGCTCTCCACAATTAACCTCCTCGGCAATTCCACAAATAATAGTGGATAATTTTTTGGTTTCATTTTTGTTAATATGGATAACTTTTTGCTTGAATATCGGTATGAAAATCGGTAAAAATTGGCAATTTATTAAGGGTAGTATTATTATATTGGTTTCATTATTATTCCCTTGGATGTGGATAATTTTTTGGTTAAATACCGGCATGAAAATCGGTAAAAGTTGGCAAATTATTAGAGGGAGTATTATTGGTGTATTGGTTTCATTATTATTCCCTTGGATGGCGATAAATTTAATAGGTATTCTCTCTGCATATTCATTGCCTGCTTATTTAGGAGAAGCATCGTTATTAGATAAAATTTTCAGATTCTTAACAATTCAATATGGAGGATTTTTAGCTAAAACATTATTATACTTTCTTGGAACTGCTAGTTTTTTCATAGTGGGAATTATATTAAGTTTTCTCCAGCAGAAGTACCAAACAACTAAATTCAATCAAAAACAATCTCTCCAATTATCTATATTAACAACAATCTTAGCCATGAGCAGTAGTGCTTTAATGCTCAATGTGATGCCAAAAATTTTCATACCAGTGTGGCTAATAACTGGTATATATTTATTAAGAATAATTCGTCAGTAAGCGCCATTTCAGTTATCAGTTATCAGTTATCAGTACCTCTGCCTGTTTGCGCAGCATCCCGTAGGAAAGTATTGGGATTGAAATAGGGAAGGCTTGAGACCTTATTTTTTGGTCAGAGATTACTAATAACTTCCAACTTGCGCGTAGCGATCAGCCACCAGTAACAGTCACAGAATAATTAAATTTAAAAGGTTTAAAACTTTTTCCATCTTTGGCACTGCCAGTAATTTCTAAATCATAAACACCAGCTTTGGGAAAAGTAATTTCTGCTCCTGGTATTTCTTGATATTGTTCAGTATCAATACCTTTTAATTCTGGATTCATTATCGGTTTACTTTCAGCATTACGAGGTTGGGAATAAACATTTAATTGACAATCACATTCACTAAAAGGAAGACTTTTTCCACCTTTACGAGTTAGAGCAAACCAAGCTAAAGAAGGTTTACCTACTTTTGGATTATGATTTGGAGTAATGTGAAAAGTACAAGCCACATCTTCAGAAACTTCAACATTATGAGCTTGAAATTTGAAGAAGGAATGAACTATATTTGTCAGTTTTCGATACTCTAAAATTGACTCTTCATTTTTGGCATAAGCAAACTGGAAGTAATTTATTTTTTGACTGTCTGTAGATAAATATATCTGTTCTAAATCATCTTTTTTTTGATTACTAGAGATTAATTCTGAGAAAAAATTGTTGTTAAATTTTCTAGTTTCTCCAACAAAAGAAGAAATCAAAACTAGCAAAGAAACATTGAGACTAAATTTTAATAAAAAAAACATTTTTTACCTTCTCCGAAATTTATTATCAAATAGTATTATTGTTTGGGATTATAATATAAAATCCGTTTAATTCGGTATCAAAAAATATTCCATCTTCACTCAGACCGGAAAGAATGCTGAGTTCTTTTCCCTTCTGAATTCTGGATTCTGAATTCTGTTCAAGCCTTTTCTTCCCTTATGCCTTATGCCTTATGCCTTATGCCTTCTTCCAATACTTGCTTTTGAATTTTAACTTGTTCGAGTGGTGGTACATAATATTTGCCTATAGAAAATAAAGACCAAAACTGATGCGAACGTATAATCAAAACAACTAATATTGTCATACCAAAAAAAATAGCCCGCAATTGATTTCCGAAACTCCATTCCAAAGCACCCAAATAATGGGAACTCGCAGCTATCACATGAACTCCACATAACAAAAATGCCGGAACACTCAACAAATGTAACCTTCTCCACCACTTACCCAAATATTTCACTGCCACATCAAAACTCGTCAGCGCTAGCGGTAACATTAACCCCAAACCAAAAATACCTGCCCATATTCCTAGCTGATGCAGAGGCAACATAAACGATACTGCCTGCATATTCCAATTTAAACTATGGTCTAACATTCTTCCTGTGTGCGCCACCGACAAAACAAATGCACCCATTCCTATTGCTCGTCGATAACGTAGAGGTTGACTCCAAAACCGACTTAGAGGTCGTGCTACCAATGCCAACATTAAACATAATATTGCAGCAGAACCACTGTAGTCAACCATCTCACCATTGCGCATGACTACCATGATGCCAGTAAAAATACTCACCCATCCTGCCATTTGAAATAGTTGACTGCGTTTATCTGCACTCAAAAAAGATGTCAACATTCCTACGCCTAACATTGAGGGTAATGTTCCCAACCCAAATGCCAACATAGTTGCTCCACCTAACCAGATATTGCTAGTTTCTGCCGCTTTAATTTGGGCAGCATACAGGAAACCACATGGCATCAAACCCCAGACTAAACCGAGAAAAGCGGGGGTCCACCATTTGTTTTCCATGGAAAGATTAACCATAACTGTACTGAGGCGGTTATGCAGGTTGTTTTTTTTCAAGGGATGGAATATTGGTAGTTTGGGTAATAGTTGTGGTTGCACTTTTGCCAGACCAAACCAAATTAGCATTAAACCTGTGAGTATTGCTAACCACCGTCGCAAGTCACTGTCGATGCCAGCTAAATGACCGCTTGCTACTAATACGGAACCCAATGCACCAATACCAGCGCCAGTTAAGGTATAGCTACAGAGACGACCGAGGTTAAGCAGGGTATGAAATTGAAATTGATGCCATTTGTTAGAAGGAGTTGGTGATGGAACATCTGTTCGGCTCTGCGAACGCGTAGAAAGAGAGAAAGTTGCAGTCAATGGTCCGCACATTCCAACGCAGTGACCGAAACTTCCAAGAAATCCTAAAGTTGTTAATAGTAATAAGTCTAACAGCACGTTTTTTCAGAGTAATTAACAGTTTGACATAATCTATAATTATCTAGTGGATTGTTTCATCTTAAATGATGCAATAGGAAATTGGCCTGAGATTGCTTTCCTGACGGAATGCTCCGCAAACACTATCGTTCGCAATGACAATTCTAATGCACTATTTTAGGTGAAACAGTCCAATAGTATTATCTATCGTAAGACATTACCAGCAAATATCAACCTTTTCTGAAATCCTCTGTAGGGAAGTTTCACAATTTCCTGAGTTTATTTTGGTACTCCTGCAAAGCCTAATGGTAGATAGGGATAAACAACGGCGCTTCAAGGGAGCAAGATGCTCCCACTGATTTTTCCTTGACCAAAATAATGACAATAGACCACTATTACAATGCATCACCATCCTTATTTTTAGGATATTGACTTAAGAGCAAAAGAAAATAATATGCAATATCAAGTTCAAATAATTAGCGATCGTACCGTAAGTTTTGTTTTGCTCTGCCAATAGGTGGCGAAGCATTTCGTTTGCGTAGCATTCCAAAGGAGAGGAAAAAGTGCTATTCACAACCCAATAATTATAGCGGTTTTCACAAAGGTAGGTTACAAAGCTTCTGCCTTCTGCCTTTAAGCCAAAATCTCTATACTCTATGTTCATCAAAACTGCTATTAAAGATGTGTTTGTTGGGTTTCCTTTGTCAACTCAACCTACAAACTCAATTTT
>NZ_CEZPJD010000303.1:0-9020 GCF_983059655.1 Okeania sp. | reverse complement strand
CGCGGAAGCGTGAGCTACAGTTTGAAAATTAATCTTTTTTTCCCTACTGCCTACTCCCTACTCCCTACTCCCTACTCCCTAAAGTCCTAAAATTTTGTACCTCATCAACTCCAAAACTGCTGTAGATATTTGGACTGGTTGTTTATATGATACCCAATTTGGTTATCTGACTTTGAGTATAAATAAATTCAACGAAATCATCTGATTATACTCAGTAGTAAAATATTTGTTATCTTTGTTCTTCCTATTCTTATGCTTGACATTAATTTTTTATTAAAGTATGATAATAAGTTTTGATTAATTTATACGTCTTTGAAAATAATGGTTATCATTGGACCATAGACCATAATTACAAATTTTAGTGATTAAATATATGTTCTAATCTATAAAATATTCAGTATTCTTACAGGCACTGACTATAAAGATCGATCGTCAAATACAAAATCTAAATAGTGACCAAAACATAAGGTCTCCTGTCCCTTGAAGGGGAATGAACAAAATAAACTTCAGTATTTCAAGCCTTTGACTTTTCTGCGGAATGCTGCGCAAACAGCCAGAGGAACTGATAACTGATAACTGAAATGACACCTGATAACCTGAAAAATGACGAATCAACAAACTCTGAGGCAGAAACTTTTAGACTTAGACAACTGTAACTACAAAGCTTACAGAGACATTCAAGGTAGTTACGAATTTCCTGACTTTACCCTAATTATTGATTATATTCAGGGAGACCCCTTTGGGGCTCCTAGTAAACTTCGGGTGCAGGTGCCTTATACAGTTGCTGCTTTTCCTCCAGAACTTTATCAAAGTCCAATTCGAGAAGTTGCCCTACGAGATTTCCTAACTCGTAAATTTGACAGAATGGCTTATGAGGTCAGTGGACGGCGTGGCACTGGCAAAAGTGGGATGGTGGCAATTACAAAAATGGGGCAGGAAGTGCTGGAACGAACATCAGTATACTTGGCTAATATAGACCCTCCAGCTCCTAAAGTAGTTTCTCCTGGGTCAAACCCCGCTTTACAAAGAGGAAAACCGATAAAATTAAAAAACAATGCTCAAAAAGGTGTTGAAGTACGATTAATAGTGGGATTACCTGCAAATGGTCGTCGTATTCTAGGCAGACAGGCAGCAGAAATGTTGTGTGATGATATGCCGTATATTGTTCATCGGAGTCTCAAATATGAACAATTAGATGCTGATGCTTGTAGTCGTCATGTCGAAACTGTAGAAGATGCAGATTTTTTACGGAAGCAGTTGGTAGAAAAAAATCTGGTTGCTTTTGTTGCTAATGGGGCAATTTTACCACGTCGTAGCGGGGTTGACGCTCGTCCTTTGTCATCTGAGAATGTAGTACCATTTCAGTCGCCTCCATCTTTGGAAGTAGAGTTTGAATGCCCGAATCAAGGTAAAATTTCTGGTATGGGAATTTCTCAAGGGGTAACATTAATTGTAGGTGGTGGCTATCACGGTAAGTCTACTCTCCTCAAGGCTATTGAATATGGGGTTTATAACCACATCCCTGGTGACGGCCGTGAATTTGTTGTAACAGATCCAAAAGCAGTGAAAATTAGGGCAGAGGATGGTCGTAGTGTCGCAGGTGTAGATATTTCGCCGTTTATTAATCAATTGCCTCAAGAGCGTTCCACTACTCAATTTACTACTGAAAATGCTAGTGGTAGTACCTCTCAAGCTGCAAATATTATGGAAGCTTTGGAGATAGGTATTAAAAAAGATCAACCTGAAGAAGTTGCTACTACTTCTCCTATTTTGTTAGTAGATGAGGATACGGCAGCAACTAATTTTATGATTCGCGATCGCCGGATGCAAGAACTTATTTCTAAAGAAGGGGAGCCAATTACTCCTTTTATTGATAAGGTAAAACAGTTATATACTGACTATCAAGTATCAACAATTTTAGTGATGGGTGGTAGTGGTGATTATTTTGAAGTAGCAGATAAAATCATTGCTATGGAAAATTTCAAAGCTAGTGAAGTTACAGAAAAAGCTAAAAAGATTGCTGAAAAACACCTTACTGGCCGTACTTCTGAAGGTGGTGAAAATTTTGGTGAAATTCGAGGGCGGATACCAATACCAGAAAGTCTAGATCCTAGTCGGGGGCGACGAGATGTACGTTTAAAAGTACGAGCTGTTGATGAAGTGGTATTTGGTAGCGAGGATGTTGACCTCTCTAGTGTCGAACAGTTAGTGAGTAAAGATCAATTAACGGCGATCGGTGCTGCTATGGTTTATGCTAAAAAACAATACATGGATGGCGATCGAAGATTGTCAGAAGTTGTTGATGCTATTATGGCAGATATTGAATCTAAAGGTTTGGATGTTTTAGTTCCTTTTCCTCAAGGAGATTTAGCCATGTTCCGAGGTTTTGAGTTGGCAGCGGCGATTAATCGTTTACGGACTTTGAAAGTTAAATAATTACTACTGAGGAAAAATAACGTTTAATATTATGATATGGCATTACGCAAATAGGTTAGGGCAATTATAGACACTCAAACGAGCGTCAGGGATTACTTCTAACTTCTGACTTCTGACTTCTGACTTGCGCGTAGCGCTATATAGCCCACATTCCGCACGTCAAGAGCGTAACATTAACAGTAGTATATGAGCCCATAGCTTGGTAAGTATTTATAATATGCAAATAATCTTAATTACTTTTTTCGTTCATCAAATTCCGAGTGAAAAATTAAGGATAAATACTTGCTATACATAATTACTCAATCACGGCAGCTATGATTTTCTTCTAAAATTCTGTCTCCTGTCTTCCCCTCCCAGGAGGGGTTAGGGGTGGGTTGTCTCCTGACTCCTTCTTCGGTTGCTACATTTTGTTGTGCGGAATGTAGGATATAGCAAGTCAAAGGAAAGGTGAAGACATATCAAAAGCTGAAAACTCAGACAACACTGGATTTTTCCTTCTGCCTTTCCGTTAACTTTTGACTATGGTAAAGATCGCGCTCAGTCAAATCACCAAGCTAAGTACAAACTGCTCCTTTAGTATCAACTACCAAAGCTTTTACTTCTGTAACTACTCCTTGATTTTTCCAAGTATCCGCCATTGCTGTTACTACTGCTGATGTTGCAGTCGAATTTGTCAATGCTAATAAAGTCGGGCCAGCACCACTAATTACCATTTCATCAGCACCAGCATCTAAAGCAGCTAATCTAACTTGTTCATATCCTTTGATTAGAGACTTACGGTAGGGTTGGTGAATTTTATCTTGCATTCCAGCTTTTAACCAATCTCTATTACCAGTTGCTAAACCTCTTAACAAAATACCTAAATGGGCAGTATTAAATATGGCATCGGCACGACTGTACTCTGTTGGTAAAACTCGTCGTGCTTCTGCTGTTGAAAGTTCAAAATCTGGAATTGCTACTACTGGCACAATATCAGAATGCCAAGGAATATCGCATATTTCCCAACCAGTAGGAGTGGAGGCAGTTAAACAGCAGCCACCAAGTAAGGCAGGTACAACATTATCTGGATGTCCTTCAATGGCGATCGCTAAATTCATTACTTCTGTTTGACTCAAAGGATGTCCCGCCAGTTGGTTTGCTCCCAGTAAACCTCCGACTATTGCAGTAGCTGAACTTCCTAAACCCCTAGCTAAAGGTATGCCTAAGTCAATTTCTATTTCTACAGATGGGGGTATTTGGTTGAGATGTTCATATAATTTGACGAATGCTTGATAGGCGAGATTGGTTTTATCTGTGCTGACTTGTGGAGCTTCTTTGCCAGTGACAGAAATTTTTAGTTCTGTTGCGCTATCGGCAATAGAAAATTTTAAGCGGTTATATAAGGAGAGGGCAGCACCGATGCAGTCAAAACCAGGGCCGATATTTGCGGTAGTTGCGGGAACAGTAACGGTAACAGAGGAAGGTGTGGTCATTTCAGTTATCAGTTATAGCGCTACGCGCTAGGGAATAGGGAATAGGGAACAGGGAATAGCAAACTGTAAAAGGATTTTAGGATTGAAAAATGTCCTAACCAATTCTTGTAGTGCTATATCAGTCCCTTAAAAGGGAAAGCTATTGACCCTATTTTTTGATCATTGTTATTTTAGTAGTTAGAAAGGTCAAAATACTATTGGGGATTCTATTGAATTCCACCCCTTTGATCAGGGTATCCGTTAGGAGAAGTCTATAAGAAGGCGGCACCCAGATTCGAACTGGGGAATAAGGATTTTGCAGACCCTTGCCTTACCGCTTGGCCATGCCGCCATTACCATCTTTTTAGTATCATACAGCATTCACGAATATATGGCAAGTTCAGGGAGTAATATGATTTATATCACTTAAACTGATGTTTTGAATTGCACTGTGGACAAATATTTGAAGTTATTTTGGAAGTTTAATGCTTTTATAGCCTACATTCCACACGACAAAATGTAGTATAAAGACAAGTAGTCAATAGTCAGTAGTCAGTAGGAAATGATGTGCAGCTTATGTCTGGGTTTATCTTGTATTTATACTTAATATTTTCCGGAAATTTTGACTCCTGAAAAAGGTCAATGAGGATGATTTATACTGTATAAATACTTACCAAGTTATCATTTTCCATACTCCTTTTAATGCTACGCTCTTGACGTGCCGAATGTGAGTTATAAGAGTCTTATGGTAGGCAATTTATTCCCCTGTTGCCTCTCTTGGTCAGCATTCCTGCCTGGGGGCGGCGCGGGGTCTGACCGCTGTTGCCAGATGAGCTGTTGCCTGCACACAGCGCTATATATTACTCATCACAAAATTTCCTCAGTAACAATGATTTCCCAACCTCCTTTGCTTGTTGCTCAAATCACCGATACCCATCTATTTGCAGATCCTACTCAGGGAAAAATGTATGGATTTCCCACGGAAAGCTCCTTTGTGAAAGTTTTGGAGAAACTTAAACAGTTACAACCCCAACCAGATGTACTACTACTTACTGGAGACCTTTCCCAAGATGAAACTTCTGAATCATATCAACGTTTAGCATCTTTACTGAGTCCCCTGGATATTCCTACTTATTGGATAGCAGGAAACCACGATAATTTACCCATAATGGAACGGGTATTAAATTCTGCTCCTATTTCTGCGAAAAAATCTTTTGAAATGGGTGGATGGAATTTTTTTTTAATAAATACTAATGTGCCTGGATGTGTTTATGGTGAAATTTCTTCAGAAAGTCTAGAGTGGTTAGAATATAACATTAAAATGACTGGAAATAAGCCAGGTTTAATTGCTTTGCATCATCCTCCTGTAAAAATAAATTCTGAATGGATGGATAAAATTCTTCTGTATAATCCAGAAAAGTTCTTAAATATAATTAATCGTTATCCACAAGTGAAAATTGTTTTATCTGGTCATATTCATCAAGAATTTACTAAAGAAATAAATGGTATTCATTATTTATCAACTCCTTCTACTTGTATTCAATTTGAACCAGAAAATCCTAATTTTTTTATAGATAAACAACCACCTGGTTTACGATTACTTACCTTATATTCTGATGGAAATTATACTACCAAAATTGAAAGAGCTGACTATATTTATGAATTTGATATGACAGCTCGGGGATATAATGAATAATGAATAATGAATAATGAATAATTACTTTTCCCTAGAAAACTACTTTCTCAGCAATGCCTAATTCTTCCTATTTGCTACATCACTCGCCCCCTAAATTCCCCAATTTTGGGGGACTTTTAGAATCAAATTGACTCTTGTTCCCCCCAAAGTTGGGGTGCTCGGGGGGCAAAATTCAATATCAAAAAACTTTTCTGATATCCTCTAAATTAGTAAAGCTTTTATCTCAAACTAAAAGCAAATTAATAATTAATAATTACCTTTCCTTTTCCCTAGAAACCTACTTTCTCAGCAATGCCTAATTCTTCCTATTTGCTACATCTAACGCCCCCTAAATCCCCCAAATTTGGGGGACTTTTAGAGACAAATTTACTCTTGTTCCTCCTTCTTCAATGACTAAAAAAAAATTCTTTCTTGGCTGTGCCGTTTGGGCGTATAAACCTTGGGTAGGAGAGTTTTATCCTGCCAAAAGTCCTCCTTCTGAATTTCTCTCTCTCTACAGTCGCCGTTTCACTACCGTTGAAGGTAACACTACATTTTATGCGACTCCTAAACCAGAGACTGTGACGAAATGGGCCATACAAACGCCTCCTGGATTTCAATTTTGCCTAAAACTACCGCGCAATATAACTCATAATGGATTACTAAAACCTTTTATCTCAGATGCTTTAGACTTTCTCAAACAGATGCAACCTTTAGGCGATCGCCTTGGTGTATTTTTTGCTCAGTTACCGCCGAGTTACAGCCCCTCTTCATTTGATGACCTCGCAGAATTTTTGGAAGCTTGGCCACGAGACCGGATACCTTTAGCTTTGGAAGTTCGGCATCCTGACTGGTTTGAAGACTCTAAAGCTCAACAGTTAAATACTCTTCTCAAACAACTGGGTGTGGGAAAAGTTTTGCTAGACTCGCGCCCTGTCTACACTGGCAAGGATAACCCCCAGTTGCGGTCTCCAAACCGTAAACCCAATTTACCTTTACAGTTGACACTGACTGCACCATTTACCATAGTGAGATTTATTTCTCATCCTCAGTTGTCAGTGAATCAAAATTTTTTCACAGAGTGGGTGACTCAAATTGAACAATGGTTGCGTCAAAATATCACAATTTACTTTTTTATTCATTGCCCTGAAGAAGAGCGATCGCCTGGTACAGCACGTCATTTTCAACAATTATTAGAAATAGCAAAAATTCCTATTCCATCTCTGCCTTGGAATTTACTTAATCAGGCACCTACTCAGTTAAGTTTATGGTGATTTTTATGATAGTTGCTGTCTTGAGTGGGGGAGTATGGGAGAATTCATTAATGGATAATTGATAATGGATAATTGATAATTACCTCTGGTTAAAACCGTCCTTGATTGAATATGAGGAAATATTATTTCTTTTCTCTTGGTCGATTGGATATGGTTAGGAAACTCATCCATCCCTCGACCGCTTTTTCCCCTTAAAAGGAGAGGCTTTAAACTAAAATTATTTAATTATTAATTATTAATTATTAATTATTCGGCAAACATAAGAATAATTAACAATAAATTATGAAGTACAGAGATTAATAATTAAATTTTTGTAGTGCGGGCATCTTACCCGCGACGGGTTTACCTCACTAAAATGGAATCTGCTGTATATGATTTTTGTTTAATTAAAGGTCGAAAAATATCTCCTTTTCAGCCAAAATAACTCTACCTATTCTCCCTACTCTCGTAAGCATTTCTTCCGGAATGCTGCACAAACAGCCATCAGTTATTAGCTATCAACTATTAATTTTGGGAAAGGTAAAAGCAACCTTTGAAACTGAGTTTGAATAAAAAGTTACTGTCAAAGTTTTCTTCAGTAAGAGAGCAAAGTTTGAAGTGAAGAAGTTTTTTATAACTAATCATCCGAACATGATATGATTATCCATTATTAATTATTAATTATTAATTATTAATTATTAATTATTCCCTATTCCCTTCTTCAAAAGATGCACGAATAGAAAACCCATTATAAGGAGATTTATTCGGCAATTTAACTTCAAAATTCACTCTGTCTATAATATCTGCTGAACGTACTTCTAAAGTCCATTTGCCGGGAGATAATTTCCAAAATAAAGAATTATCAGAATTAACAGCTAATTTCTCTCCATTTAACCACCATTCCACAGAATTTTTCCGTGAGTTTGCTAACTTAAATTCTAATTTTTTCTCTCCTCCAACATCATCCATTAAAAAATAATCATCTTCTTGAGGAAACAAAATTTTTAACTCACCAGAAACCAAACTAGATTTACTCTGTTTTGCCAACCATTCATTATATTCATCAGACAAATTTTCCACCGAATAATTATCAGATAAATACTCATATTCTCCCAACTTTTCTGGATAAAAATACTCCGTTATTACCGACGGACAATCAGATTTCGGACGCAACCCATAAATTGTACAAACTGGGCGTTGAACCATATTTTTTGGCGGTGGAAAAGCAGTCGGTTCCTTCTTTTCGTGCAAATGTAACATAATCCTATTCCATAAAGGCGCAGCACCCATCACTCCTGATATTTGCACCATAGATTCCCCACTAAAATTACCCACCCAAACCGCCACAGTATAATCATTAGTAAAACCCACTGTCCAAGTATCACGAAAATCTGAGGAAGTACCAGTTTTTACTGCTGCTGGAAATGGTAAATTTAAAGCCGAATTTACTCCATATTCTGCTGCTCTTGCATGAGTATCGCTTAACATATTTGCGATTAACATCCATTCAGATTTTGCTTTAGGTAGTGGAGGTAGATTTTTGTTTTTTGTCTGTAAATAATCTTCTTTCATTCTATCTTTAAAAAAAGTTATTTTTTCCAAATAATTCTGCATTTTTCCCCTTTCAAAGGGGGGTAGGGGGGATTCTTTTTGCCTTCTTCCTTCTGCCTCCCATCTTTCCCTTGTAACGACAGGAATAATTTCTCCTTGTCTTGCCATAATTAAATAAGCTTTTGCCAACTCCCATAAACTGACTTCTCCACTACCTAAACTTAAACCTAAACCATAATGTTCTGGTGAAGCTTGTAAATGTTTAAAACCTAATTGATGTAGACGGTTTAAAAATTGCTCTACTCCTACTTTTTCTAATACCCGTACTGCCGGAATATTCAGAGAATTTGCTAAAGCAACTCTGACAATAACAGGTCCTAAAAATCTATCTTGATTATAGTTAGTAGGGCTATAAAGTTTGGCTCCAGGAATTGCATAATATGTCGGTACGTCTGCCAAAATAGTATTGGGATTAATTACTTGATTTTCTAATGCTAATTGATATAAAAAAGGCTTTAAAGTTGAACCTGGTTGACGTAGTGCTTGTACTCCATCATTACTACCCATTTTTTGAGTATTAAAATAATCTGGAGAACCGACATAAGCTAATACTTCTCCAGTCTGATTATTAATTACAATAGCAGCAGCATGATG
>NZ_CEZPJD010000302.1:0-9023 GCF_983059655.1 Okeania sp. | reverse complement strand
AAAAGGCTAAAACCAATATCAGTAAAGACATTTAGGTTTAATCAGCAAGCCCTAACTAGGGGTTGCTGATTAAAGATCAAAGCATTGATAGATAAAAGTTTTAGCCTTTTTTTGTCGAAAAAAGTGAAAGCTTTTCCGTCTAAAGAGCTGCAAAAAGCTAGTATTTTCGGACAATTATGGTAGAAAATAAGACTAATGCATTGTTAGCAGATTTTAAAGAGATGTTAAACTGCTGAAGAGCTACGGCTTAATTTTGTTTATCCGTTGCTAAAGCGCGGAGATGACAATGTGGGTTCCTCAAATTTTTGCCGAGTATTAGCCACTAACTTATTTAAGTATTCTCTTAAATATTCTGCTTGTTCGCCACTCAAACTATATCCACTACCATCAGTTTCTTGGTAAAAAAGTGGCTTTGCTCTCAAACTTTGATAGTCAGAATTTTGTCGAGAAGTTTCACTCAATAGCATGACATCTTCATCTGAAGGCAATAAACCAGGAGGTAGTTTACTGTCTAAAATAGTCTTGATGTTCTCCTGACAAACACGAGTATTTATTCCTTGTTTCTCTAATAATTGATAAACTTCTTTTAGAGATAAAGCACGATCTGGAAAAACTCGTAGTATTTCCCAAAGTAAAAAATAGTCGTTGTACTGTTGTTGAGGTATATCTATAATTTGTGAATAAAGAGGTAAGATAGCTAAACCATACGCAACCCTACCTATAGTTAATTTAATATCTTCTATCTCAGATAAACAATTATCCGATCCCTGCAACTTTTCCTGCTCTAACTCTATATTTTGAGAATTAACTTTTGCATCTTGAACAATAATTGCGTTAGATAATTTTTGACGTAACCAACGAGATATCTCGCTCCAACTCCCACTACCTCCAGTACATAAAGCGCGGTTAATTCCTACCGGAGATATTCCCACCCTACTCAAAAAATTATTTAACTCCTGATTTAATTTTTGTATAAAAGGTCCTAATACTTTTTTTTCTAAATCTTGTTGTTGTAAATGCCATTGGCGATCGCCTATATTCAAAATAAATTCTTTTTCAGATGGCAAAATTACTTTTAAATTACGAGCTGCTGCTAATAATTCTTGTCTATAGGATGAACTTTGTAACCATTGCTGTAGTTGATACCTAATTGATAAATCTGGATAGCCTGGCCGTGGCCATGATTGAGTAGATTGTTCTTGATTCTTTTCTTCTTTCTGGAGCTGGGGCAAAATATTTTCGTTTTTTAATAATAGTTGACAAACAATATCTTGATCTAGGGCCTGACCTCCATAAGCAAAACTATGGCAATGGAAGTGAGAGTAAGTTAAATTTTGGCCATCATCAGGGAAATCAACTAAGGCCATTTCTGTGGTGGTTGCTCCCACATTCACAATTAAAATTTTGCCCTTTCTAAATTCTGAAATATTAGATGTTTTTGGATCTGCTGTTACTGAAGTTAATTCTGATAGGGCAGTAGCGATCGCCTCCTCAACTACAATTACTTGACTGACATCTTGGACAAGACCTGCTTCTAAAACTGCTTCTCTGAGATTGAAGTTATAGGCTTCTGGCCAATTAGTGGGACTACCCATCAACACACATTTTAATTGTGCTAAAGCGGAAACAAATGTTTCTTGGTCTAATCCTACTGCACCACAGGTATAATCATGAGGTAAAGTAATTATTGTTTGATTTTCTCCATCAGTTAGAGAGGTAGAGTCTTGGACAAAAGTTTTGCTCTGAAGAGTTGTCAATAAAGTTACTAATCCTTGATAAACTAACTTGAGAGGAATTTGTTGATGTTCAGACAATTGCAGAATTGGTTCATGGGTAGTTGTAGTAACAAAGTTAGAATCTAGGAGAAAAGATTTATCGGGTTTTTCCTGAAATTTTTGTTTTTCAAATTTAATTGAAGTGTAAGGAATAGTAACTTTTAAAGCAGGCTTCAAGTTTTGTACTAATAAGGGTTTTTCTTCTATAGTTTTATGTTGAGATGACTTTTGATGTATATATAAAGTTGATGGTAGCTTATATATTTTTGCTTTTGTAGTAGAACTTAATGTTGTTTGAGCTATTTTGGTTGAGAGAGCAAATTCTTGATTTGTTTCAGTAATATCTAAATCTGTTTTAGTTGCTCCCCTTTCCCAATATATAGGATAAATCTCACTACTGCTACGATTAAATAATGCTGCAGAAATACCGGTAGTACCAAAGTCAATTCCTAAATACCATAGTGAAGGTTTTTTCTCTGGTATTTTATCTGTCTCTTTCAAGGAGTTCAATTTTTTTTTTCTGTCTCTGGAAGGTCTTTAAGAAGGGTTTCTAAAGGTAAAAATTCTCGATCATCTGTGTCTGTTGATTCTGCTTCTGTTGAAGATGTTAAGCTATCTAAAAGATCTTCTAGAATTTGTTCATTTTCTGTATTTTCTGCTGAATTGCTAGTATTTTCTTGGTTCGTTAAATTGGATTTTTCTGAAACATCACCAATATCGGTAAATAAACCTTCTAAGTCTAAGTCAGTGATTTCTGCCTCTGAAGTTGAATTAACAGAATCATTAGTCGATTCAAGATTACTTTCTGCTAAAGATACAGGTGAATATTCTCCTAATTGAAGCTCAGTTTGTTGTGGATCGTCTTCTAACTCATCTGAGTCAAATTCTTCTAAATTTTCTAAATCATAACGCAAATCATTAAGGGTATTAGTATCTAATAATAATTCTATATCTTGTTTTTCATCTGATTCTTGTATTGGCAGAAGATTTTCTTTAGCAGATGCCTGAAGATACTCTTCTTCTTCTGATTTATTGCTACGATTAGTTTCTTCTTGTTTAGGTTCTAGAGAAGCAATTAATTTATTAGTTTCTGCTTCATTTATCTCTAGTTTACCAAAGAGATTACTGAGAGATTCAATAATTTCAGTGTTTTCGACATTTTCTGAATTGTCTAACTTTGCCTCAGAATTTCGTGGCAATCTAACCATATTTGCTATTTTTGTATTTTCTATTTTAGCAGTATAATTTTGATATTTTTGCCACTCTGTACTATTTTCTGCAAAACATGGAGCTTTTAGTTTAGCACAAGTTTGATCTTGCTCCTTTTGATTTTTAATAACTTCTAAATCTTGCTCTTCATTAAGATTAAATTCATTCTGAATAGATGATTCTTGAGGGTTTGAGTTATCTACTTCAGTTGTTTTTGATTCTGTATTTACTTTAGACACAAACTCATATCCTGGATAAGGTAATACATCTGTATCGTTAGACTCATATAATTCATTAATCTGAGGAGATAGTTTTTGATTTTCAATATTTTGAGGATTAATATTAGAGGACGCTATCAAATTTTCTGCTTCTGGCTGTGTTTCTTCACGATCTTCTGTATTGAACTCATCAATAAATGAGCGGTTTAAGTTATGGTCTTCTCTCCCTCTATCCTGTGAAGTTGTCCCCATTTCAGGAGGTTCAATATTCTTAGAAGTCTGTGGATCGAGATTTTGCTTAATAGGTAAAGCGCTCTGACTTGAATATGAATGTTGGTTGGTTAACTGAGACAAATGTTCCAGCAATGTTTCTTGCACTGGGCCAAGCAAAGCTTGAGAAAACTCAGAGATAATTTGCTCCTGTTTAGCATATTGTTGAGCTAGGGAATAATTATCTTGTCTTTGCTTTTCCAGTTGTCTAATTTCTTCTTGCAAAGCTTGTCGTTGTTCTTTAAGAACTTGAAAATCTTCTTGTAAATAGTGATTAATAGGAGTCAAAAACTCCTCTAGTTGTTGTGGATGTTGTTTTGTCGTCTGATCAATAATATTTTCCGAATTTGAAGGTGGGTCAATGGAGAGTAGCTGTAGACTTGAGGCTGTATCCACATTCTGACTCAGATAATTCAGCAACTGCTGTAGTGCCTGCTGAGATTTTCTGAGTGTTTTTTCTAGGACTTTAGGAGAATTTTTAGTGCTAGGCTGATTTAGCACCTCATCTATTTCACTGATTATTGATTTGATTTGCTGATTCTGGAAATTCAAGAGTTTCACCTTTGTCACTCACCTTTATTAAGAATTATAAAACTGATGAGAGCATAACTGACTTTAAAATTACTGTTTCACACTAGATGTACAAATTAGAGATAGATTAAATTAAGAGTGTTAAGGTTTTTTCAGACTCTTTAGTCTAATGTATAGCCTAATGTGGCAATAGCACGATATTATAAGATCAATAATTTAAATACTTTTACTCTCTATAACTACTACATACATAATAATATTTATTAACTATAATAGTCATAAATAGTCCTAAAATTGAGCTGTTTAGAAAATTTTTTAGGATGAGGAAATAGTATTATGACCCTGTGGATGTTTAACCCGTCAAGGAACACTTAACTGGGAGCAGTAGTAAAAGTTTCTGGATTTATTATTGATATTTTGGGTTTTTGACAAATCCTGTACTGATACCTATGTACTACCATACTGTTGTACTACCATACTGTAAAAGCCCTATCATAGCTTCCACAAAGTTGTTGACTTTCAGGATATTTAAAGTCGGCCAATTGGCTAATAATATAATATGTATTAATTTTAATCATTAATTTATAGTTGCTTTGTGGGCTAAATATACTGCCCGATTAATATTGAAAAAATAACTTTATGGAAGAAAGGTATAATCGCGACCCCCAATTAAATATTAAAGAATTAATGCTATCTACCTCATTTTTTGAAGGTTTACCAGAAGAAGCATTAGAAAAAGCAGTGATTCATGTGGTCAGTCGTCAACATCCACCAAATCAGGTAATCTTGTTGGAAAATGATTGGGGGACATCTGTGTACTTCATTCTAGATGGGTGGGTAAAAATTCGCACCTATAACTTGGATGGTAAAGAAGTAACGCTGAATATTTTGGGTAAAGGCGAATTATTTGGAGAAATGGCTGCTTTAGATGAAGTACCTCGCTCTACTGACGTAATTACCTTAGCTCCCACATTAATTGGTAATATGCCAGCTCAGGACTTTGCTCATCTAATTCATACTGAACCCACAGCAGGAATTCGATTGGCCCAATTAATGGCCAGGCGTTTACGACAAGTGAATAGACGACTGAGGCTAAGAGAAGCAGATGCTCAGGCTAGGGTAGCAGATATTTTACTATTTCTAGCAGAGGGGCAAGGTATAGACTCTCAACAAGGAAAAGAAATTCCTAATTTGCCTCATAGAGAGCTAAGTAGTTTAAGTGGGTTGGCCAGAGAGACAGTGACTAGAGTCTTAAGTAAGTTAGAAAAAAAATCATTAATCAAGCGCGATCGCGATACACTATGTATTCCTGATATACATGCATTGGAACGTACACTTGTTTAGTCGGGCTTGCTAATCAGTTATCAGTTATCAATACCTCTGCCTTCAGTCAGAGGCTTGAAATATTGAACCTTATTTTTTTTCATCCCCTTGAAAGGGGAGGCTTGAGACCTGATTTTTTGTCATAAGTTATGATACAGGAGACAGGAGTCATAAAAGAGTTTTTCGGTGACTTTAGAGTCAGAATATAAATATAGTTCCAACTATTGTTTTGGGTGAAAACTTACCACTAATTGAATTTCATACATCAGATCAGCAATGCCGTTTAATCAAAAAGTAAATTCAAAGTCAATTAAACTTCACTAATGCAGGATGGCAGAAATAACTAACCAATTACAAAATCATAAAAGCTTTACCGAATAATTAACTTATTAATAATTAAATAATTCGGGTTTAAAGCCTCCCCGTTTTAAGGGGAAAAAAAGCGGTCGTTTGCGGAGCAGTCCGTTAGGATGGGATGGCGAGGTCTCCTCGCCATATCCAATCGACCAAGAGAAGAAATAGTATTTCCTTATATTCAATCCTCTCGGTTTTAACCAGAGGTAATTATCAATTATCCATTAATGAACAATCAATACTTTTGAATGTATTGAGTCATCTTGAATTCTGAGGTTTCCTCAGAATTACGCACTCGATGCCCGACTTCCGCGTAGCGACACTAGCTAAAATTTATAAGGCCAAACCAATTCTGTGAAAACAACTTCAGATAAAATACCTTCATCCACCAGCAAAGAAGATAAACCAATAGTTCTGGTAGAAACAGCTTTTCTGGCCAGTACAGCTAGTTTAATTTGGTTTATCAATTATTATTTTCCCTTGGGACCATTATTAAGAGTTTTCTTCCCAGTACCAATTGCTTTACTATATTTACGATGGGGAAACCGTGCCGCTTGGATGGGCGCAGCAGTATCAGGATTACTTTTATCTGTGCTAATGGGGCCAACTCGTAGTATTTTATTCGTCATTCCCTTTGGCTTCATGGGAGTAATGTTAGGGGCAGTGTGGAAACGAGGAGGAAATTGGTTAACTTCTATTGGTTTAGGTTCTATACTCGGCTCTATTGGTTTCTTTTTTCGATTTTGGTTACTTTCACTTTTGTTGGGGCAAGACCTCTGGATATATTTAACTACACAAGTTACAGAATTTGTAGAATGGGTATTTATCAAATTGGGATTATTAGCTCAACCTAGTTTACCTTTAATTCAAGCACTTGCTTTAGTCATGGTATTTGTGAATAATATAGTGTATTTATTTGTTGTACATTTGGTAGCTTTATTGTTACTAGACAGGATCGGTAACCCTATTCCTAGACCTCCTAAATGGGTAAGTGTGTTGCTTGATTATGAGTAATTTCAGTTATCAGTTATCAGTTATCAGTTATCAGTAGCTCCAAAGATAAAACAGTGGAATTGGCATCTTGCCCGTTCCTGATATTTTTGGGCAGGCAGGATACCCACCTCACTTATTGGTATAATAGATATCTCTAAAAATCAAAAATCAAATTAATTGTGACACAGAAATTATCAATTCTCTACCCCTATTCCCTACTCCCTACTCCCTACTCCCTCTTTCCCGAACAATAATGATTCGTGTTTATACTCAGGTGCAACAGGGAAAAAATTGGCTGCAAAGGTATCGGAGTCGCCAACCAATTTTTGGTTGTGTATTAGGATTTACAGATACAGGTCTAATACCGGGAATTTCTGCAGCAGGGGCGACTCCAAAAGACCGCCAATATACTTGTTTGGCAGATGTAGAATTTTTATACAATGGTTTTCAACCACAACCTAAATATCCATTACCACCCCTTGATGCTGGTGCTTCACCAGTTTTAATCACAAAAGCAATTGTTGATGCTCTGAATATTCCTCTCTACTTATTTAATGCTGGTTTAACTCATCAACCCACCGTACCAACAATTGATTTGGGAGGTACTCCAGCTCGTTGTTTAACTTCTGGTCATGCTTTAGATATGGCAACAGTGAAACATTTACTAGAAGTTGGAAGGAGTTGGGGATGTAAGTTAGCTGCCGAAGCAAAAGATAGCTATTTAATTTTAGGAGAATGTGTAGTTGGAGGTACAACTACTGCTTTAGCAATTTTGTTAGGTTTAGGTATTGCTGCTGTGGGCAAAGTTAATAGCAGTCATCCTCAATGTAATCATACTCAAAAGTTGGCTGTGGTGCGTCAGGGTTTACAAGCTTCTGGTTTTAATTCTGTACCTCTGTTTTCACAACCTCTAAAATTGGTTGCTGCGGTGGGAGACCCGATGCAAATAGTAGTAGCAGGAATGGCAATGACAGCAAGTCTCAAAGTTGGGGTGATGTTAGCTGGTGGTACACAAATGTTAGCTGTTTATGCTTTGATGCAAGCATTAGCTGCAAAATATTCTATATCTTGGTTGCCTGAGAATATTGTGGTGGGAACAACTCGATGGGTTGCTGAAGACCCGACAGGAGATACTGTGGGGTTAGCTAGAGAAATTGGTTTTGTGCCTTTGATGGCAACACAACTTAGTTTTGCTGAGTCTTGTTATCCTCAACTACAAGCTTATGAAGAGGGATATGTTAAGGAAGGTGTGGGTTGTGGAGGATGTGCGATCGCGGCTCATTTATATCAAAATTGGAGTCAAAGTCAGTTGCTTCAAGCTGTTGAAAATTTATTTGTGTAGTGGAAGGAAGAGGAGAAACAGAAGTCAGAAGTTAGAAATTAGGCGTTGCTGATTCTGAATTTTGCCCCCCGAGCAAGCCAATTTTGGGGGGAATAATAACTCTATAGGTGTTGCTGATTCTGGGTATGAATTGCCCCCCGAGCAAGCCAATTTTGGGGGGAATAAAACTCTATAGGTGTTGCTGATTCTGGGTATGACTTGCCCCCCTAGTGCACAATGGCGGAAATAACTGACCAGTTACAAAATCTTAAAAGCCTTACCAATCAATACTTCTGACTTCTAACTTCTGACTTCCGCGTAGCGGCACTATCCCCCCAATTTTGGGGGGAATAAAACTCTAAAAGTCCCCCAATTTTGGGGGATTTAGGGGGCTTGACTAGATAGCAAAAAACGAGTTGGTGTTTGACTTATGCGGATGATAAACCGTAAGACAGGGAAATGTTTTTCCTACTGTTCCCTGTTCCCTGCTATATGTTGATAATTCTATAATTACTTCAATCTCTCCTACTCCCCACACTTGGAAGTAGCAGTCCAGATAAATACTATTTATAATTATCAACAAATTAACAAGGAGTATAGAAAATGGAACCTATAGAATTGGGCCTAGCAGCGATCGCCATTCCTTTTCTCACTAAATATGTGGAAAAGACAGGAGAAGGTTTAGGGGAAAAGACTGTGGAGCAAGTGGATAAGTTGTGGCAACTCATACAACGAAATCCTGCGGGAACTTTGCCTGCTTTGAAGTCTGCTGAAACAGAAGCTTTTCCTGTAGATTTTGATCGGGCAATACAAGAGTTGGAAACTGCTGCTAATGAAGACCCGGAAGTTAAGCAAGCTGTTATTGATGTGGTTGAAGTTGCAAAACAGGAAAATTCAGAATATGTTAAGAATCTTGAGTCTGAGATTGAAAAAATTAAGTCTCAAGGAGTAACTGCTGAGAAAATTAATGCTTTGTTTCAGGGAAGCACTATTAGTGGGGGTGTTTCAGGTAATACTGGAGATATTAGA
>NZ_CEZPJD010000301.1:0-9025 GCF_983059655.1 Okeania sp. | reverse complement strand
CACTTCTTGGCCTAAAAACCCAACATTAGCTAATATTCCAAATGGCTTCTATAGAGATTATTTTCAATTTTAGTTTAGCTATAGCTAAAACCCAAAACTTGGAAAATTAAAGTTTAAATATTGGTAGTGTTCAATAATGAATAATTGATAATTGATAATTACCTCTTCCTTTTAGGAAGAGGATTGAATAAGAGAAAATAAAGTTCAATCTTTCAAGCCTCTGACTTTCCTAGGTCATGCTGCGCAAACAGGCAGAGGTACTGATAACTGATAACTGAAATGACAGTTCATTGCTGAAGCAAAAACCAGATTAACTAAATTGAAAATTTTCAGACTTTATATAAGGGTGAGAAATACATGACTATTAAGTTGGAAAAAGGACAAAAAATTGTACTTGATAAAAGTGAATACGATCTATCACGACTAACAATGGGGCTAGGATGGGATGTTGCAAAATCTGCAAGTGGTTTAGCTGGTTTATTCGGTAATAGATCAGATTTTGACCTTGATGGTTATGCCATTTTATTAGAAGAAAATGACAAGCTCAAAAACTATAAAGAAGATGTAATTTATTATGGTCATTTAGAATCTAAAGATAAAACAGTAATTCATTCAGGAGATAATCTGACTGGAGAAGGAGATGGAGATGATGAACAAATAATTTTGAAACTTAATTCTATTGCTGATAAATACCAAAAAATTATCCTAGCGGTAAGTATTTATCAAGCTAAAGAAAGAAAGCAACAATTTGGGATGGTAGAAAATGCTTTTGTTCGAGCTGTCGATAATAAAGGAATAGAAATAGCAAAACACACATTATCTGGTAATGGTACTTATCAGGGAAAAATATCAATGTTAATGGGAGCAGTTTATCGAGATAACGGACTTTGGAAATTTAGTGCTTTGGGTGATCCTCTGGATAGTGATATGAATGGCGTAGTCTCTTCATTTATGAAATAATTTTTGCCATACTTATCCAATTTGAAAATAAAAAAACTAGTATTTTTGAGAATTTCAAATACTGGTTTTTTTAATAGGGTGTTAATATTAATCTGATAATAATCAAACACTTAGGCAAAAAATCCTTGTCTTAATCTCAACTGAGATGACTATAGCAATCCCATTTTATTTGTGTATAAAAATCTTAATGTCTTTAGGGAACGGGGAACAGGGAACAGGGAACAGGTAAGAGTTTCAGTTTTTTTATCTACTTTTTGATTTGTCACAACCAATTTAGGATTGCTATAGATATCAAATCCGGTTATCAAAAATACCTTATATCAATTCTCAATATCAATTCTCAAAAACTTTTCTACATTTTATTGAGCAGGGAACCCACCCCTAACCCCTCCCAGGAGGGTAGGGCGGTTTTAAATTATTGTAAATTAAGGATTTAGGAAGAACAAGAGATTAGGGGATAGTGGAACAGTGAAATTTGTCAAAATTTGCCGATTTTTTAGTCAATAAGCCTCTTTAAGCTCTGATAGAATATTTGATTTAACGCTGCTTAAAAGCCTCCATCCCCGTGTCTCCCTGTTTCCGCGTCCCCATGCCTATCGAGAATGAAACAGCCCTGCTCCCAGGAGTGGAACTTGGGGAGATGGGGAAATTCATATATTTGCACAATTTTTTGTATTTCAAAAGTATTCATACTCTTCATATTTACTTTATAAATCAGCTCTTGGATATACTTTCTCAGATTAATATTTGTTCAAAACCTATTTAGCAGTCATTATATATAAGAAGAGTTTTAAAACTTACTTAATATAAGTAAAAAATTTGAAACTCTTGCCTCAGTGAAAATATTCCCTAATTCTCAGATATTTTCTGCATAACTGTGCCGAGGACTGCTATATATTTAATTAATCATACTACTTAGGAGGTACAGTAAATGCCATATTTTATCTATGCTCCAGATACTGGCAATGAAAAAGTATATGAATTACCCATGGGTGAAATTACTATTGGTAGAGAAAGAGATAATATTATTGCTATTACCCACGAAACAAGTGTTTCCCGTCATCATGCACAAGTTATAATTTCTCAAGATAGCGTGAATATTGTCGATCAAAATAGTAGTAATGGGACCTTTGTTAATGGAATCAAAATTGATAATTGCATACTCAAAGAAGGAGATTTAATTCATTGTGGGAATGCAACTTTTAAGTTTGTTACTAATTCTAATAAGGCAGAAAATATAGGTCCAACAAATATTGTTAAACAATACTCACAAGAGTTTACTTCTACTGAGTTAAATGAACTATTAGACCAGCAAGAAGATGACTCATTTTCAGTGCTTAAACTGAAAGAAAAAAATAGTAATCTCCAAGCAGTAGACAAATTAAAAATTTTGCTGGAAGTCAGTAAACAGCTTTCTTCTCCCACTGAACTAGAAATATTACTGGAAAAAATTCTTGAGTTGTTATTTCAGATTCTCAAGGTAGATCGAGCTGTCATTCTTTTAGTCAATGAAACAACTGGAGAACTTGAACAAAAAGCAGTAAAAGGAAGAGGTGGAATTAATACAGAAGGTTCATTTTATAGCAAAAATATTACTAACTTTGCCATAGAAAAAGGGACAACTTTTTTAACCACAAATGCTTGTCTCGATCGGCGCTTCGATAATCCAGAATCAATTGTTTCTCAATCAATTCATGGAGCTGTTTGTATACCCCTTAAACCTAGAGATAAAATAATTGGGGTGTTATATGCGGATAATTTGTCATTATCAAATGTTTATTCTGATGAAGATGTCGAATTCCTAACAGGTTTAGCTAATCAAGCAGCGATCGCTATAGAGAATACTCAACTTTATAATAAGATACAAGTAGAAGCAATTATCCGAAATAAATTAGAGCGTTTCTTTCCTACAAGTGTAGCTAGAAAACTTAAAGAAACAGAAAAATTAGAAATAATTGATACAGAAGTAACTGCTTTATTTTCTGATATTAGTGGGTTTACAAAAATGTCTTCAACAATGGAGCCACGTCAAATAATATCTATGTTGAATGAATATTTTAAAATCATGGTAGAAGATATTGTTTTTAGGTATGAAGGAACTCTGGAAAAATATATTGGAGATGCTTTATTTGCTATTTGGGGTGCTCCTTATCAAACTGCTAATGATGTAGAAAAAGCGATAAAAGCAGCAATTGATATGCAGTGGGCTGTTCGTAGTTTAAATAAGCAGAGAGAAAAACGTCATCAAGAACCAATTGCTATCCACATAGGAATTAATTCTGGTAAAGTAGCAGCTGGAAATATTGGTTCAGAAAAGTTGATTCAATACGCGGCTATTGGCGATACAACTAATGTTACTAGCCGAATATGCAGTGAAGCAAAAGCTGACGAAATCATGATTAGTCAAACTACACAAGAAAAACTAAAAGAATATCAATTTCCCTTAGAAAAAGTTCCACCAGTCATGGTTAAAGGAAAAGACGAACCAATACAACTATATCGTTTACTTTGGCAACAAGTACCATCAGAAATTAGTTGAAAATCACTTTCGACAATGAATAATTAATAATTAATAATTAATAATTAATAATTAGGGTTTGCTGAATAAAATTGTAATCAATATCTGTAAAGGCTTCCAGGTTTAAATAGGGCTTGCTGAAAAAGTCTTTTTGCTCAGAGAGGGAGTAGGGAGTAGGGAGTAGGGAGTAGTGAAGAGTCAAGAGGAATCAGGGGTTGTAGAAGACATACAAAGGAAAAATTATCCCAGGCCCAAGTCTACCCAATTCTTACCCAAATACTCAATTTTTGAGCATTCTTAGGGGAAAACAGGGGTACTTTTTCACTACCTAAAAAGCCTAAAACCAATATCAGTAAAGACTTTTATATTTAATCAGCAAACCCTAACTATTGCTGAGGGGGTGCAAGTTTTTTTGCTCAATTAGTCTCAAAATGCTAATATTTTAACCCTTACTATCAGAAAATTTGGTCGTAGTAGATAGTCTAAACTGTTCCCTGTTCCCTGTTCCCTGTTCCCTATCATCACCATCAGACTTTTTCAGCAAACCCTACCTAGTTTTAGACTTTTGATCTTTAATTTTTGCCTTTTGACTTTATGAAGGATTATTGCTTTGTTTATGAGAAATGAGACTCAGGTAATGGCCATCAATTATTCTATAAGATGATTTAATATGTTACCATAAGTATCAATGTACAGGCCATTCTTAGAACACTTAGAAAAAGAGCTATTCAGTCGATTTGACTTAAGCAGTAGACCAATACCTGCTGGTTTAGAAGCAAACGTTAGTAATCGAGGCAAGAATCAAGCCACAATCCAAAGTTGGTGTTATGAGTGTCCTCAACTAAGAAAAATACGTTATACCTATATTGATGCAGGAGCTTCAGCTCAGGTATTTAATAGTGTGCTTTATCCCAGTTACTACTATGACATTCCACTTTTAGGAATTGACCTATTATCTTTTGGTAAAAGTAAAATCTTAATAGTATTAGATTTTCAACCTTTATTTCAAGAAGAATCTTATTTAGAAAAATATATAGAGCCAATGGGATCATTGCGCGAAAAATATAATGACTTGGCTCAAAAATTAGAAATGAAATTTTATGATGCCAACCAATATTTTTCCAAGTATTTACTGTTTGCTAAAACAGATGCAGAGACAGTGAAAACTACATTTTTTGAAGCGTATAAAAAATACATTAAGTTGTATTGGGAAATGTTAGATAAAGCAGAAATTCTTGATCGAACAGAAGATATTCAAAAGATAATTAAAGCCCAAAAAGATTACGATCAATATAGTGCAGACCGTGATCCAGCGTCAGGATTATTTAGCAGTTATTTTGGCCATGAATGGTCAGAAAAATTTCTCTACGAATTTTTGTTTGAAGATGCTGTACCATTAGCTGTTCCCAATGCAACCCGTTAACGAAGTCAGAAGCGGTGCGACCCCGCGTCGGCGTCAGCTCGCTTGCGGTCAGATCCCGCGTCGGCGTCAGCTCGCTTGCGGTCGGAACCCGCGTCGGCGTCAGACGCAAGCGGTCGGACCCCGCGTCGCCGACAGCTCGCTTGCGGAACGCCGACCAAGAGAGGGAACGCCGACCAAGAGAGGGAATGCTGACCAAGAGAGTCAGAAGTGATTTTTGTAACGGGGATGCGTGAGTAACTCTCCAAAAATATTTCGCCTTAAAAGGTGGGGTTTTAGACCCAATTATTTTGATAATTTTGTTAATTATTAAGTTAAAAATTGATACTCGCACTCTTCTAATAGATCCAGGGGGGTAAATACAGAAAGGGAAAACTTATCTAAAGTTTATCAAACTTACTCATAACTATAACGGTCAAACTAAAATGAGTAAGTTTGTTCAGTTGTCTATCCATTGAATAGATTGGTGTGTAAACCATGAAAGTAGAAATCTTAATTCTTGGGTATAATCAGACGATGAAAAAGTGGTCGATCTTCGGAGCTTCCCGTAGGGTGGGAGAGATAGGAAAGCTGCGCTGGCCTCCAATCGACCAAGAGAAAATAAAGTTCAATATTTCAAGTCTCTGACTTTCCTAGGTAATGCTGCGCAAGCAGGCAGATAGAGGTACTGATAACTGATAACTGATAACTGATAACTGAAATGACACCAACTGAAAATATAGTGAATTTATATCAACCTTTTCTAGATTATGCTCTAACTAAGCTCAAGCAAGAACTAGAACTAAAACCTTACCCCATACCCTCTGGATTTGAACATAAAGTTGCTATAACTGGCAAGGGCAAAAAAGAACAAGAAGTAGATACAACCAGTTATGCCTATTGTAGTCCCAAGCTTCGACAAATTAGAGCAGCTCATGTTCAAGGTGGCGCTGCCCTGCAAGTGTTAAATTTTGTAATATTTCCTCAGCTTAATTATGATTTGCCATTTTTTGGAGCTGACCTAGTCACCCTACCAGGTGGACATCTAATTGCCCTAGATATGCAGCCCTTATTTCGGGATGACCCTCAGTATCAAGAAAAGTATACTCAGCCAATATGGGATACCTTCCAAACACATCAGCAGCATTTGCCGTGGGGAGGAGATTTTCCTGAAGAAGCAACCCCCTTCTTTTCTCCAGCCTTTCTTTGGACTCGTCCTCAAAAAACTGAATTAGTCGAGAAAAGAGTATTTGAAGCCTTCAAAGATTACCTGCAAGCTTATTTAATTTTTGTAAAGCAAGCACAACCTATTACGAATGCAGAAAAATTAGCAGAAATCAAGCAGGCACAACTGCGTTATCTGAGATATCGAGCCGAGAAAGATCCAGCTAGGGGAATGTTTACCCGGTTTTATGGCCCTGAATGGACAGAAGAATATATTCATGGCTTTCTATTTGACCTAGAAAGAAAGTTGGCCTTAAATCCTGTTTAACTTTCTATACTGTCTACGACTGTAGAGAATTTTGTTAATAATTTGTAATAAATAAAAATACAACAGCATAGTATAAAGAATATCTGAAGGGTTATAAAGATAAAAGAAAATCAACAAAAACATTGATTGATAAGGTTGAAAAGCTTCTCATAAACAGTGTAAGATTTTCTCAGGATTCTCAAACAATCCAATTTTACTTTTCCAGCCATGGGCAGCTAGCCTGAAAAAAACTAAAAAAATACCCATAGCATCGAAAAGCAATTAAAAAAAATCAAATTAGGAGAATTAATCGATGTTTGATGCTTTTACAAAAGTAGTTTCCCAGGCAGATGCCAGGGGTGATTTTGTTACTGCTAGCCAAATCGACGCTCTAAGCGCAATGGTAGCAGATAGCAATAAGCGTTTAGACGCAGTTAACCGCATTACTAGCAATGCTTCAACTATTGTTGCTAATGCAGCTCGCTCTCTATTTGCAGATCAGCCTCAGTTGATTGCTCCTGGTGGAAATGCTTATACAAGCCGTCGTATGGCTGCTTGCTTGCGTGACATGGAAATTATCCTACGTTATGTAACTTATGCTATTTTCTCTGGTGATGCAAGTGTACTAGATGACCGTTGTCTAAATGGATTGCGTGAAACTTACTTAGCTCTGGGAACTCCTGGTGCTTCTGTAGCAGTAGGCGTGCAAAAAATGAAAGATGCAGCTATTGCTATGGCTAACGATCCTAATGGTATTACTCCTGGAGATTGCGCCTCTCTAATCTCTGAGATTGGTAGCTACTTCGACCGCGCTGCTGCAGCAGTTGCCTAAAAAAACTGTAAAAAACTTTTTTTGTAAGGATGCACTTGAGCATCTCTACAGCTTTTAAAATTGTACCAAAAATTGTACTCACAATAATAAGGGAAGTACCTCAAACATGAAAACTCCTCTAACTGAAGCAGTAACTGCTGCTGATTCTCAAGGCCGCTTTCTAAGTAACACAGAAATTAACGCTGCCTTTGGTCGTTTCGGACGTGCTGCTGCTTGCTTAGATGCTGCTAAAGCTCTGACTGAGAAATCTGAAACTTTGATTAATGGAGCTGCTCAAGCAGTTTACAACAAGTTCCCCTACACTACTACCATGCAGGGACCTAACTATGCTTCTACTCCTGTAGGAAAGGCTAAGTGTTCTCGTGATATTGGCTACTATCTCCGGATGGTAACATACTGTCTAATTGCAGGTGGTACAGGTCCTATGGATGAGATACTCATTGCAGGTATCGATGAAATCAATAGTACTTTCGAGTTATCTCCTAGCTGGTATGTTGAAGCTTTAAAGTACATCAAAGCTAACCATGGAATCAGTGGTCAAGGTGCAACTGAAGCTAACAACTATATTGATTACGCTATCAATGCTCTCAGCTAGTAGTTGTTACAGTAACTAACCGATAAAAGTGAAATTAATGTTCGCTTAATCAATAGCTTTGAGCTAATATTCAACGTAGCCTGGAGAGGTATACAGGTGCTGGCCTGTAGTTAGTATCTGTTTATCTTTCCGGGCATCGTTATTTCAGTTATCAGTTAACAGTTATCAGTATTTTTTGGGAAGAAAAAAGAGAGTTTTGAAGCTGACAGAGATTTGTTTGCGGAGCATTCCGTAGGAAACGCTGCTGTCAACCTGAAAAACTATGTGTATCAGTAGCTTGAGTCAAGAGCGAATTTAAGCCTGTGGAGAAGATAAGTTACAGACTGCGGTCAGTGGTCTTCAGTGTTTGCGCAGCATTGCGGAACGCAAAGCAGGAAGCTAGCTCCAAAGCTTGTGCGATAGCTTACCCTTAACCGGAGGTTATCGTGTATGGGTAAGTTTGGGTAAGTTTAGTAGAACGGAAAGCTTATATATTTAAAGATGGAGCAGCAATATTTAGAATTACCATCAGATGAAACATCAGAAAATGGGGAGTCTCTAACGGTAGAAGAAGCGATCGCCAATCTCCGGCATGAAGAATTAGGTAAAAGATATTATGCTGCTTGGTGGTTAGGAAGATTTCGAGTAAATATACCTGCTGCGGTAGAAGGCTTAATTGCAGCACTAGAAGATGATTCTGACCGAACAGAGGATGGTGGGTATCCTCTCAGACGCAATGCAGCAAGGGCCTTGGGTAAGTTAGAACACAAAAAAGCTGTACCAGCTTTGATTAAATGTTTGGAAAGTTCAGACTATTATGTACGAGAAGCAGCAGCAGAAGCATTAGAAATGCTAGGAGATCCTAGCTGTATTTCCCCATTAATCAAACTTTTAGATGGAGGGGTCGAAGCTGCAGTATTAGTTCCAGGTAAGCCTCATCTTGTTCAACCCTACGAAGACATTATTGAAGCTTTAGGAACACTTCAAGCTCGATCAGCAATTCCTTTAATTAAACCTTTTATCGAACATCCTGTAGAGAAAGTACAATATGCTGCTGCTCGCGCTCTATATCAACTAACCGGAGAAGCAGTTTATGGAGAATATCTCACTCAAGCATTAGATGGTGATAATCTACAATTACGACGTTCCGCACTGATGGATTTAGCAGCGATCGGTTATTTACCTGCAGCTAAGGCAATATCAGAAACTTTAGCCGAAAATAGTATGAAATTAATTGCCCTCAAAGGACTTTTGGAACATCACCTCACAAT
>NZ_CEZPJD010000300.1:0-9038 GCF_983059655.1 Okeania sp. | reverse complement strand
GACCCTATTCATACCCCTTTAGTCTCTAAAGGCTCCTAACAGGAACGAGTCGCACAACTACTTCAAATGTAAATTTTTCTGATTTTAGAGTTGCCATAAAATTTAAATGTAAATATTTTAGATAATATTGTGTCGTGTTTGGATCTAAAAATAGGTTGGGTGAGTGAATTTTTACCCAATTTATAGTGTCTGAGTAGAGGGTATACTGGGATTATGACTAAAGTAGGTTTAATTTTTACTGTTAGTTTTTTTTCAGCAAACTCTACAGACTAAATTTGACATTTTCTCAGGCAAAAAGGATGTAGCAAAAGTTTTCAGTTTTTGTATAAGGTGAGCAAATATTAACCCACCCTACAAAAAGTAATAATTAATTACTGCTGAAACTGACGAGCGCCGAAAAGATTTTCCCTTGCTTTTTCATCAAACTTCTTTGTCCGACTCTCACTTAAAACTGCTAAACCACGACTCACTGCAGGTCGCTGACTGATAGTTTCAAACCATCGCTTTAAATGAGGAAAGTCTGATAAATTTTGTCCTTGTTTTTCGTGGGGTACTATCCAAGGATATATTGCTATATCGGCAATAGAATAATCTCCCGCCACATATTCTAATTGAGATAATTGTCGATTTAATACTCCATATAAACGAGATGCTTCATTGGTGTACCTTTCTATTGCATAGGGAATTTTTTCGGGTGCATATTGACGAAAATGATGAGCTTGTCCTAACATTGGGCCAACACCTCCCATTTGAAACATTAGCCACTGAATTACTGTGTAGCGATCGCCTGGGTTATCGGGAATAAAGCGACTTGTTTTTTCAGCTAAATAAAGCAAAATAGCTCCTGACTCGAAGATGGAAATAGGGTTGTCATTAGGTCCATTGGGGTCAACAATGGCTGGCATTTTATTGTTAGGACTAATTTTCAGAAATTCTGGCTGAAATTGGTCTCCGGCGGTAATATTAACCGGAATTAAATTATAGGGAGTTTGTGTTTCTTCTAACATGATAGAAATTTTCCAGCCATTAGGAGTAGGCCAGTAATATAAGTCGATAGTCATAGTTTAAAAAAGCTCCAATTTTTTTGAAGTTTACTATTAAAAAGCTTTTCCTGACGGAATGCTACATAAACAGCATTTCAGCAATCAGCAGTCAGCTTTTTATAAAAAGATTTAAACCATTCCTAAAATTAAGCGACTTAAATATAAGTCGGTGATTTAAACCCAAGCTTTTTCCTGACGGAATGGTCCGCAAATAGATACCTAATTATATGCGCAAATTTTTAGGCTGATAGTTGATAGCTGATAGCTAGTTAATTGTAACCAAGGCTTTGACGTGCCATACCGTCAAATAAATCGAGCATTTTTTCCCGCCAAAGATTAACATAATCGTTGGTTTCTAGGAATTTAATTGGGGAAATAGAACGAGCAAATTGAAACTTAGAAAATATAATGTAATCGGCAAAGTTTGGTTTTTCTCCTGCCAAGAAAGGCTGTTGATTTAAAGTTTCTCTTAAAGGAGAGAGGATGGTTCTCAAATTATCAATTTGAGATTGTTTTACATCTTTAAATTCTTCTAGTGGTTTGCCTAATTTTTGTTCGCGAGTTTCTCGAAAATAAGTTTTGTCTTTGGCATCTATATGTTCAAATACATTGTAGATTAGCATTGGTAGTAAGGCTGGAGTCAAAACTTTTTCATCCCAATTTTTGATAAATAAAGCTTGAGCTTGAGCTTGAGGACAGCCGAATAGAGAAGGTTGATTTGGATAGGTTTTCTCTAAGTAATTGGCAATATTCCAAGAGTCAAAAACTACTCGTTCGCCATCAACAATTACAGGTACTTTTTCCTGAGCTGAGAAAGCGATCGCTTCTTTTTCTGTGAAGTGCCAAGGAATCCTTTGTACTTCTAGTTGTTTATGGGCTAGAGCCATACGAATTCTCCAGCAGTAGGGGCTAAAAGCTCTGTTATTTTCTGCCCCTACTAGGTCATACATTTTGATTTTCATGGATGCCATAATATTTGCAACTTCTCTATCAAATATAACAGTATTTTGGATTGTTAATAAATAATATTTTTGTCAATATCGAGCTATTTTCACAGCAAAAATTAGTTAATTATTGCAATCTTTGATTTTTCTACTACTAATATCATGTTTGTTGGGGTGTATTTGTGTAAATCCAAGGGTAAATATCTGGAAATTTAAGTTTTTTTTCTATTAAGTCTTCTTGCTTCTTCCCTTTTATTAGTCAGAAGAAAGATAGAATTTGGAAGAAGAAAGAAGTATAAATAAAAAAAAATTTATTGGTTTGACAATTACTAACAGACATAGAAGTGGAAATTACAGATTTAGATAATTTTTTATGCATTTTTTCATAAACTTTATTCCCTTTTACCTACTTTTGTAAAAAGCCTATTCTTTTTTGAAGGAGTCTAATAATTTTTTTGCATTTATCTCTAAAATTACAGCCTTGTCCCGATCAAAATAAAATATTAATCACTGAAAATACTATTGTTGTTTAGAAACAAATAATCAATAATAAAATTACAAAATACTTGCTCACATCATCAAGACAAAATGAATATAATTCCCACCCAATGTCAAGACTTACAAAATCAGGTAGAAAATATATTTAAATTATTACATCAAGAACCAGCTCAAGGAATTAGGTTTATATCCCAATGCTAATATTCAATAACCAGAAGTCAATGCTAATATTCAACAACTAACAGACAAGAAATAAAACAACGAAAATATTCCGCCAAAATTTCAGACAGTCTCACAATTCACTCCAATCATAAATGTCTTGTAAACTTGCAGATAAGTAGGTAGGGGTTAAAATTTATTGTTAGATGAAGGCAGAAGGCTGAAGGCAGAGGGCAGAAGGGAAGAGGTTTAAAAGCTACTTTACTTTTTTTCATGCCTACCTACATTAATAAACAACAATAAATCAAAAAATATTACTGAATTAAGAGGATGTAGTCTCTGTTTATAGCTATAAAAATTGTGTCAAAAACCAGAATTTTACTCACCACAATATTTCTGAATATCTCGAACTAAAAACATCCCCGCTCAATTACTTAGGGTTTGCTGAATAAAGTCTGTTGGTAGGGATAGGAGCCAGAATCGGTGAATCGGTGAAGTTAGAAGGAATGAGAATTATAGAAGAAGTAGTCAGAAGAATAGTACCTTGATTTTTCTGTCATAATCGTCCCGAAATACTAGCATGCATGAGCTTTTTAGGCCGAAAAGCTTGCACTTTTATAGACAAAAAAAGACTGAAACCAATATCAGTCAATGCTTTGAGAATTAATCAGCAAGCCCTACTTACTACCAAAAGTTAGTCAAAATAATAAGTAGTAAACCTTTCTGGCAAAAACTTAATTTATATCTGTCAGGTAATTCTGAATAAATTTCTGATTCTGGAACATACAAGAAATAATACAAGCAAAATATTCCGCCAAAATTTCAGAATATATCGAACCAGAAAATTAATAAAAAATAGAACAAAATGATTTCCTATCAAACCTGCCTATAATTAAAATTTTTCTTAATAGCTGAATGCTTACTCAGCTATTAACGGTCAGCAATCAGCAAATAATTCTTTCTCTTGTTAAAAGACTATACTTTGAGTAGTAACTTTTAATTTTTCTTGAAGACTAATTTATTCTTCCAAGATAATCATATTAATAACTTATAGCTGATAGCTGACGGCTGAATGCTTACATAGCTGAAGTATATGAAAATCAATGTTTTTTAGTTTTTTTTGTAGTAGTTTGCTTGTTTTAAGGGTTTGAATACCAAACCCCTAGCTTTTCTCTACAAACTATTTTTATTTCCCACCATAATAAAAAGCAATTTCTTTCTCTTTAAGTGGAGCAAAATCTGCATCTTTCAACATTTGATTTAACTCTTCCTGGGAAATATGCTTCGCCCCAATACGTACAATACGAGACCGCATTGTATTACTTACCCCACTCCGTTGTCGTTGACCTTCTAATGCCATTACCTTGTGATAAAGGTCGAGCTTTTCTGGTGGGATAGTAGAACCATCTAAATCTATTCCTTTAGCGATCGCCTCATCTACGGCATCTGCTCCAGTTGTTGATACAGGCGTGGAAGTTTGTTCTGAAGACATAGCAAAAAATTATTGAGTTTACACAATTATATTATCTCGTGCAAGGCACACCTCAAAACTTTCTATAGGAGTAAATTTTTCCAATTAAAATTCAAGTCATAGCAAATTTAGTAAACTTTCCCACATCTGGAGCTTGAAATGCAAAAATAAGATCGCCTTTAATAACACTTAATCTGATTAATTAGTCGATTAATGCAATAATTTATTCCTTTTAATTGTCAAAAACAATCAATTCCCGGTTAATATGGTACAACTTACGGGGTAAATATTTTTGGATTTTTCCCTATCCTACTCCTCATCTTTCCTACTCTCTAAAACCATCTATAGATGTACTTAATTAAGCTTAATTAAGTAGAAACTTTCTGTACATTACCCTAGAATATTCTCACAAATGTAGCTTGATTATAGTTAAGTATCTTTTGCTGTCATTACTCGGTCGATTAAGAATCTTGCTTTAAAGTTGATGATCGCTAAATACTCGTAGTCAAATAATGTTAGTATTTTGATGATTTATTAACTGGTGATATAATCATGCTAAATAACAAAAATTATAGATTTAATCAGAAATAAAATATGAACAAAACTCCCCGAATCAAAATTCCTTTAGCAGTCAGAAAATATGTCTTCAAGCGCGTTCGCTATCATTGTAAAAGTTGTAGTCAAACTACCAAAGAAACAAGACTTACTATAGACCATATTATTCCATTAACTACTGATGGTAGTAACTATATTAGTAATCTACAAAAACTCTGCAGTAAATGTAATCAAAAAAATAAAAATCACTTCAAACCACAATTTAAATAGAACTTCAGTAACTAACATTAAAAAAATATTGTTCCTAGAAAAATTAAAATTTCAAGTAAAATAGAACACGATAAAATCAGGATAAATATATGGTAAATTCAAAAAAAATTAACATTCTCAAAAGTAAGTTGTACTCTCTAATAAGTAAAATGTCTGATGTAGATCTAGAAAAAAGTTGGGAATATTTACAAACACTTTATTATGACAGCTTCATGTTAAAAGCTATTCAACAATCTAAAACAACCCATAAACCAGGAGATATCCTAACTAAAGAAGAAGCTATACAAATATTATACTTTGAACGAGAAGATAGCTGAACTAAAAATAAGCAATAATCATCAAAAATAAAGTATCGAAAAAAACAATATTATTGTGACTCTAGAAGTACGTTATGCTCGGTCTTTTGTGGAAGACCTCAAAACTTTAGAAACTGCTGCCTACCAAAAAATATATGATTTTGTTTTTATCAAATTTAGTCAAATAAATTACTTACAAGAACTACCAGAATTAAGACAACTTGGAACCAGTACTATCTTCTTTAGATTTACTGTAGACAACTATCTGATAGGTATAGAAGTAACAGGTCAAATTATTAAATTTATCCGTATTTTACCGAAGCCACAAATTTAGTCTTCTAAACTATTATGTAGCAGGCTAAAAAAACAAAATACAGTAATTTTTATGGACTCAAAATCACTCTGGCAACGCTATATTAACTGGCTTTATTACCATGAAGGATTAAACTTTTATGTTGATATAAGTCGCATTAAATTTGATGATTCTTTTCTAGAAAAAATCCAGCCTAAATTTGAAAAAGCTTTCCAAGATCTAGAAGCATTAGAAAAAGGTGCGATTGCCAACCCAGACGAAAACCGGATGGTTGGCCACTACTGGTTGAGATCCCCCGATTTAGCTCCCTCTCCCGAAATCAAACAAGAAATTGTCCAAACTATCGAAAAAATTGAAACCTTTAGTAAAAAAGTCCATAGTGGAGAAATCAAACCTCCCAATGCCCCCAAATTCACAGATATTCTGTCCATTGGTATCGGTGGTTCAGCTCTCGGTCCTCAATTTGTGGCCGAAGCCCTTAGTCCAAATGATCCACCGATGCAAATACATTTCATCGACAATACCGATCCTGCGGGTATTGACCGCGTACTTTACAAACTCAAGGACCGCCTCAATAGCACCCTAGTCATAGTCATCTCCAAGTCAGGTGGTACGCCAGAACCCCGCAATGGTATGATGGAAGTCAAAGCAGCCTATGCTGCTCAAAATCTAGACTTTGCTCCCCACGCCGTCGCTACTACCACCCCCGATAGTAAACTAGGTAAAATTGCCAAATCTGAAGGATGGCTAAATATTATTCCTATGGCAGACTGGGTAGGGGGACGTACTTCTGAATTATCCTCTGTTGGTTTACTACCAGCAGCATTGCAAGGAATTGATATCCAGGCTATGTTAGATGGGGCGAAAGAAATGGACATAGCCACTCGCAAACACGATATTAAAAGTAACCCCTCTGCTTTATTAGCTTTGAGTTGGTACGCCGTAGGTAACGGACGTGGAGAAAAAGATATGGTAGTTCTCCCCTACAAAGACAGTTTGTCAATGTTCAGCCGTTATTTACAGCAGTTGGTGATGGAATCTTTAGGCAAAGAAAAAGACCTAGATGGTAATATAGTAAATCAAGGTATTGCAGTTTATGGTAATAAAGGCTCCACAGACCAACACGCTTATGTCCAACAGTTGCGTGATGGTGTACCTAATTTCTTTACTACTTTCATCGAAGTTCTAGAGGATCGTCAAGGCATTTCTCCCGAAGTAGAACCAGGTGTTACTTCTGGTGACTATTTATCTGGTTTTCTCCAAGGTACCAGACAAGCACTTTATGAAAATCAGCGAGATTCTATTACAGTTACAATACCCCAAGTTAATCCTAAAAATGTAGGAGCTTTAATTGCTCTTTATGAAAGGGCTGTTAGTTTTTATGGCTCTCTAGTTAATATTAATGCCTATCACCAACCAGGAGTAGAAGCGGGCAAAAAAGCTGCGGCCACAGTACTAGAATTACAAAAACAGATAGTAAATGTTCTCAAGCAAGAAAGTTCTTCCCTATCTTTAGCAGAAATTGCCCAAAAAGTAGGTGCTGATGACAAGATAGAAATTATTTACAAAATTTTACGCCATTTGGCAGCCAACCAAAAGGATATTGTTTTTCATGGAAATTTTGGACAACCAGCTAATTTAGCTGTAAGCTATAAGTAGTACTATGATAGTGATTTTTCCTTAGATATAGTTTTTACTCGTGGACTGGGGTATATAGTAACTCAAGGATTATGGCTAACAGAAATAGTAAGTAATGTTAGTTTGTGGATGCTTTCTGAACTTAATAGAATAATTAATGCAGTGACGTTATCTCCCGCTAAATCGCCCGATTATAGTGGGAGCTTATCCTCCTCAAGGATGGAGCTTGCTGATTCCCTGGCTGACTAATGTCTACACCTTCACAAGCAGCAACGATAAGACTCACCGTCGCTCTTATACTATAACTTGTCTACTCTACCTGATTTCCTTAAAGATTTTACCAGTACTTCTGAGTTGAACCCCATATCTTGAGTTGTCTAGGTTCAACAGTCAGGTGTCTATTACCACTACTCATAGTGTACGTGACACTAGCACGCTTAAGCTACCTTGTCAACTAAAGAACGCTACTAGTTTTTTTGCGGGTCGTTCTCCTCCTGCTGTACTCTAACGGTTATAAAGGAAGACCCAGAGGAACATTTAGTGGAACAGAAATACTAACCTAAATTGCGGTCTTGGGAAACTTGAGTTGTATACTCAAGGTCAGCGTCATTTCAGTTAGCCTCTTAAGGTCAGAGCTAGGTTTTTTCCTTTTGGTATGGAATACTACGCAAACGGAATGCTTTGCTGCGCATATTAAAAGGAGGATAAATTTACCTAAATAGGGCTTGTTGAATAAAATTGTAATCAATACCAATTAAGGCTTCCAGGATTAAATATTGCTGAAAAAGTGCAAGGTTTTTGGCTCTTTTAGTCTCAAAATGCTAATATTTTTTCCTGTACAATGCCGAAAATTTAGCCGTAGCAGATAGTCTAAACTGTTCCCTGTTCCCTGTTGCCTATCATCACCATCAGACTTTTTCAGCAAACCCTAAATAACATGGAAGCATGAAGGCCATCGTTTTTTAAGTGATTGATGAAAGGCAACTCATCGGATTTTAATCCAATGTATTTTATTTGATTGAAAAGCCACCTTGAAGGCCCCCGTGTTTGAACTAGGGAGATAAAAATAAGGGAGTCCTTTGGACTAGACAACTTTAGTTGCCCTCTGTTACTATGATCCACAATAACTTTTCGGTCCGCCTGTTTCCAATGTACTCTTTTCAGCAAGTTTTAGTTGCTCAAAATCCTGAATTAATAGCTATCTTAACATTCTTAATGCGAAGAGTCTCACAAGCTCACTAACATGGGAACATATTATGGTCGGCAATTATTTTTTAAGTCTCACAAAACTCTCGGCAAGTTTGAATTGGAAAAAGTCTATAAAAACAACTATCATTACAAAGTTTTATATTCCCAAGCAGCACAACAAATATTGAGAACCGTAGCTGAATCGTTTAGGTCTTATGATGGTCTAATTAAAGCCTATAGTTCAGGGAAAATATCAGACAGACCAAGGATTTCTAACCACAGAAAAAAAGGGGAAATGGCTACAGTTATTTACCCCAAGCAAGCATTAAAACTTAGAGATAATCAAATTAGAGTCCTATTAGCTAATACCTGTAAACGCTGGTTTTGCTTAGACAGTTTATTAATTGCTATGCCTAGTAATCTAGCATTTTTTGCTCTTAAAGAACTGAGGCTCTTAACTAGAAATAGATGTTTTTATTGGGAATTTGTCTATGAAAAAGAAGTAGTAGTTAAACCTAAATTAAACCAAGAAAATGTCTTAGTAATAGACAATAGTGTCAATAATTGGTTGACTTGTGTATCGAATGTGGGTACTAGCTTGATAGTAGATGGTAAACATCTCAAATCAATGAATTGTTGGTACAACAAACAGATGTCAACTAT
>NZ_CEZPJD010000299.1:4796-9041 GCF_983059655.1 Okeania sp. | reverse complement strand
ACCTTTGGACAAGAGGATGAAGAACGATTTTTACCTGTTCCGATGACTAGAGAAATTGCCCAAGCTGTTGCTGCCGAATTTCAAGTCAAACCTCTATTACAAAATGATGCCTTAAAAACTCATTTAACAAATAGTAAATGTCCGAAAAAATTAGTTCTGGCAACTCATGGTTTCTTTTTGGAACAAGAGAATATTCCCTTAAAAGAAGATAATCCCCCCCAACCCCCCTTGGTAAGGGGGGAGTTTATACGTTTCAGACAAATTAAAACTGAAAAAAATCCTTTATTGCGTTCAGGATTAGCATTAGCAGGAGCAAATACTTGGCTTTTCGGAGGAGAAATTCCCCCAGAAGCAGAGTCAGGCATTCTATTTGCTTTAGATGTAGCAGGTTTAGATTTATGGGCAAATGAATTAATCATTTTAATTGCTTGTGAAACTGCTGTCGGAGATGTGAAAATTGGAGAAGGAGTCAAAGGATTACGCAGTGCATTTACCGCAGCGGGAGCTAGACTTTTAATTATGAGTTTGTGGTCTGTTCCTGCTCAAGTTTCGATTCTATTAATGAACCGCTTTCTTACTAATATGCAGCAGAAAAATTTATCTAGTCAACAAGCTTTACAAGAGGCACAACTTTATATCAAAACAATCAAAAGAACAGAATTAGAAACTTTACCCACAGGTAAAAAAATTATCCAAGAAATTCGAGCAAATTTGCAAAATAAATCTCCTGAATTATTACCACAATGGGAAGTACAAAACTATCCTTTACAAGCACGTTACTTTTGGGGTGCGTGGGTATGTGTGGGCAGGGAATTTAAAAATTAACTAGTTATCAGCTATCAGCCTAAAAATTTGTGCATAGAATTAGGTATCTGTTTGCGTAATATTCCTTCAGGAAACGCTTTTTAAAATTCAACGATTAATAATTACCTTTGCTTAAAATGAATAGGATTAGCGAAAATATTTTTTGTTTTTACTTCTTCTTCAAATAATAACCTTTAAACCTTAATTATTCAGCAAGATCATGTCCGGATAATTAGCGGTAAAAAAAACTTTCTCCTTTTCTTCCTCTTAATTCTGTTATTCTTCTTTCTTCTATCCTGATAACTGAAATGACTCCTCCATCGTTCTTGACACTCTCAGAAAAATTATGAGATAATCTAATTGATAATCAAACTATTATCTAAAAATTAATTATTTTACAAAATCAGCTTAGGAGGTCTATGTTAAAATACGCAATTTTTGCTTTGATAACCCTGGAGTTAGTCTTGTTAAGTGCATTAGTTAAAGTGCCAGCTAATGCAAATATTAGAGACCCAGAAATTTTTACTTGGGATTATGCGTCTTTAAGTAATACTCAGGTTGTTTGTAAAAAAGTAGTATTTCATCCTACAAATCGGTGGATACCAGAATCATCAGATGTGGAGCCTATAAATATTAATTCTTTAGTAGTAAATGATAGTTATTGTTCTAACTTAACTAAACCTGTTTAGTAAGCATTTCCTACGGAATGCTCCGCAAATAGCATTCAGATGCATAGGGAAAATAATTACCGAAAATTTAAGGTATAAAGCCTCTCCATTCATGGAGAAAAAAATTACTTTTAACCCAATCCTCTTCTTTTCAAGGAGAGGTAATTCTAAATTATTGAATTATGGATAGTTTAGGGATATATTTCTAGCTCAAGAATGTTCCACTTAACAGAAATATTTATGCTTAAATCTACCCCTATCTTACATATAGAAAAAAATTAGAGAACAAAATTACAAAAATTGGAAAACCGGGTTTTTGGTGACATAAATCCGGTTTATCTATATGATGTTATCAAATTATGGTAAAGTTCTGATTGTAGATTATATGAGGTAAAAAAATATGAAATATCGTGTCACTCTTAATCGTAGGGATATTATAGTCGAGGCAGGAAGTAAAGAAGAGGCAGCCGAACAAGCGGCAGGTAAGATTCATAAAGGGGAAAGAATTAATAGGATTAAAGAGGTAAAGTCATCGGAATCTAAGTCTGGCTCTTGGTGGGAAATTTGGTTAGATTAAGTATTGAAGAAGGAAGAAGGGAAAAGGAAACAGTGGATGGGGATAGTCTTCCACAACCTACTTCTCTTATCTTATCTGTCTAACAAAAGACTAATTATTAGAATGAAAATTAACTGCAAAAAAAAATCTTTAATTACTGCTTCTTTATTTACCTTAGTAAGTATAACTTATTGTAGTTTACTGGTGAGCAAAGCAAAAAGTCAAACTCCAAAATTACTATCTCAAAATGAATATCCTCAAGATTTTTCAGAGGCTTATCAGGCAAGTTGTAAAATTAATGCTGTGACAAAAGGATTATCAACAGAACAAGCTGAAACACTATGTGATTGTACTCTGAATCAGTTTCAATCTAAATATACCTTAGAAAAATTTCGGAAATTAATAAACAAAGCAGCAAACGAGGAAACACCAGAAGAATTAATAGAAGTTGGAGAGATTTGTGCTGAAGAGTTAATAAATTAATTAGGTGATATGTGGTAATTTAAGTTATCAGTTGTAAAGGTAAGGCTGATATATTTTTTCTGGTTATCAGAAACAAGATGATTAATCTGAAGGTTAATTTTTTGCCGTGAATAACAAACAACTACTTGTTGATAATTCATGTAAAATAATGAGGCACAAATATACTCAAATCTTGAGTCACAATTTCTCTATCTTCTCTAACACAAATACCAGCAGCTTCTCCATCAATAACCCAAGCACCAATTACAGGAAAATAACCATCAAAATTCGGCAATTGATAATAGGATTGATAAATTAAAGGTTCATCTTCATATATTCCTTCAGTTTGATATTCTCTATCTCCAAAATAAACAGTAATATTTCCACCTTCTCTCAAAAAAACTGGTTTACTCAGATAGGGATGAGATAATTTTACCGAGTTAAAATAGGCGTGCAATAAATTAGGATAATCTGGAAAAAATTCCCAAATAATAGGCAGAATAGCTTTATTACTCCAAATTAATTTTCAAGCAGGTTCGATTAAATTCATAGGTTCTAATAATAGATACTTTCCGAAATTTTCCCGCATCATCTATTCCCAAGGATACAACTTAAACAAATGACGAATAATTTGATTATCCAAGTCGCAAAAAACTTCTAATTCCTCACTCCAATCAATATCATCTATATAAATATGTTGAGTATTTAACCCTGCTTGAATTGCTAAATATCGCAAATATTCAACCGTTCCCAAATCTTCCAAAGTCTCTCTTTCACAACTTAAATATAAAGTCTCCCCTGCCAAACCATTCATTTCCAAAAAAAGCTGCCAATAACTTTTCATGCACAGAATTAAATTGATCCGCTTCGGGAAACATTTCCTCCAACCAAGTCCACTGCACTAACGAAGTCAGAAGTCAAAAGTCAGAAGTCAGAAGTTAGAAAGTAAGAATTGATAATATTTATTTTTTCTAAGAGTAAAACTATTTATGGCTACAATTAAATAGCAGGTTGTGATTAAAAAATAAGGTTTCAAGCCTATCCTTTTATTTTAAAGGAATGAAAATAATAAGCTTCAGTGTTTGGTACTGATAACTGATAACTGATAACTGATAACTGAATCGGAGGAAGTCCAAAATTTATACTCGACCTTTAGCCAGATTAATTGAACAATTACAACGGTTGCCTGGAGTTGGCCCTAAAACGGCACAACGTCTGGCACTACATATTATTAAGCGCCCCGAAGCAGAAATTCAAGCTTTAGCTCAAGCATTGGTTGATGCGAGGAAAAAAGTGGGTTTATGTGAGAAATGTTTCCATTTATCTGCTGAACCCATTTGTGAAATTTGTCGTAACCCTCAGCGAGACAAGGAAATTATTTGTGTGGTTTCTGACTCCCGCGACCTTATTGCTTTGGAGAAAACACGAGAATATAAAGGTGAATATCATGTTCTGGGGGGGGTCATTTCGCCGATGGATGGTATTGGCCCGGAACAGTTGACTATTCAAGCTTTGGTGCGGCGAGTTAGTCAGGGAAATATTCAGGAAGTGATTATTGCTATTAGTCCGAGTGTGGAAGGAGAGACTACTACTTTATATGTTGGTCAGTTGTTGAGACCTTTTACAAAAGTGACGCGCATTGCTTTTGGTTTGCCCATGGGAGGAGATTTAGAATATGCTGACCAGGTAACTTTGGCGCGTGCGTTGGAGGGAAGGCGGGAATTAGATTAGGAAGTCAAAATTCAAAAGTCAAAA
>NZ_CEZPJD010000299.1:0-4696 GCF_983059655.1 Okeania sp. | reverse complement strand
AAGTTAGAAGTTATTAGGAAGTCAAAAGTCAAAAGTAGTTGAGCAATAATTTTGTAAACGTTAGGATAAAAATTTATGAATGCTTACAAAAAATATGTAGTAATTGATAATCCTCAGCAGTTAGTTTTATCAGATTTACCATTTGCAGCAGGTCAAAAAGTGGAAGTTATTATTTTAGCTGAAGAGGATAATGAAGTTGACGGTCAATTAGAAGAATTACGTCAAAAAATTGATAGTGCAACTGAGCAAATTTTGGCAGGAAATGTGACTGATGGTGAATTAGTTTTTGAGCAGTTACAAGCTAGATTAAGGAATGAATATGGATTAGACTAATGGCAAGGTATCAATTTTCTGAGGATGCAATTAAAGATATTAATGAAATTTGTGATTATCTTGCTAAAAATAATCCTCGTTCAGCTAGTAATCTATTTGATGCGATTCGCCAAAAATGTAAGTTATTTAGTAATTTTCCGAATATGGGGAAATCCTATGCACAAATTAGACCTAATTTACGAGGTTTTTTATCAGAGATTATATTATCTTTTATTATCCTTATGATGAAGGTATTGTTATTGTTCGGATTGTTAGTGGTTATCGTAATTTAGACACATTGTTTAGTGAGGATAGTAATACCTAGAAAATATAATTCATTTTGTTATAAACAACTAAAATTGATATTTTTATGAATCAATATAAACGGGATTATATTCCTACTAAATAGTTAAAATATTTTATCGGTACTTTTATGCAGGAATACCAAAATTTTTATAAGTTGAAAGTATGATTTTCTAGAATGGTATTGGGTCTGGGGCATAAAAGTCGTTCTTACCAAGAAGTTCAAGGTATCGTTCTATTGCTATTCTTAATACTGAACTACTATAAACAGCAGGTTTTCTCAATATTTCTTCTAGTAATGTACGCCACATAAAATGTTTTTCTGAATCCATTGGAATTTCCTTGAGAAACTTATTCCAAGCTTTTTCTTCTGCTTCTGTTTTTGGATTTTGTAAATTATTCAAAATCAAACTTTGATATTGCTTCTCTTTGATAGGATAATCTGAAAAAGATAGAAGTGTTATACCGATTAGACGATCTTTAGTATCTTCTTTGTAAATAAACTCCATTGCTAAACTCAAATCTATAGAGATATCCGAGAACGATTTTTTTTCTATTTCCCTTGAAAAATAAGGTGAATCTCTTATTACATTGAAAATCAATGTACTACCAGCACGAACTAATTTATTGCTATGATTCAGCAATGATGTAAATCTAGAAATATATTCTTCATCAGGTTTAATAAAAAATTCATATATCTCTACTATGCGTCCTTTGATTGGATTATCTAGTGGTTGATATATGTCTACTGTGATTAGTTTATCTAGTGGCAATTTAGTAAACAAATTAGGTGCTAAATCTAAAATACTAGCATCATATTCAAGCAGCTTTAGGAATAAAGCTATCCCTAAACTAGCAGTAGGAAAAGAGTAAGATTCAGAATACTTCTCAAGAAATAATTCAATAATTTGACGTGCATAGTCTATAACTTCTAAAGAAGATGACCAAATACCTTCAAATACATATTTTAGCCCGAAATAGTCATATGGCTTTTTTCTGTTTTGTATTGCTTGTTTAATAGTAGTTAGCATTTTTTGTAGCTGCTCTGGAGCATATTTTAGTCCTGAATACATTGACCCCAATGTGAGATATGCTCCTACTAATTCATCTAGTTGAACTCCTATTTTTCTAGCAGTAGAAATTAGTTTTAGTTGAGGAAAAAACTCATCTAATCCTACTGATGTTTGTAAGGCAACAATAAACCGTTGTTTTTCTCGATCGTCAGCTTTATCTAAAAATTCTCTAATTCCTTTGTCTATTTCTTCAGCAATAGATATTTGAGTAGAAGCATCCAAATAATCTAAAGAATTGGCGAATGTATCTTGTTGATTAGTATTTGTTTTGATAGCTAAGGTTAAGAGAGGCCAAGAATCTCTTAGACCTGAAATAGACAATAATTCATCAAAATAGTCTGGTAAAGTTGGATTATCCTTGAGAAAATTTCCAAATAACTCTATATTTTCTTTCTCTGGTTGATTAAATGACCAAAAAAACATCCAAAGCGTTAGTTTGACTGGTAAAATCAAATCATTATTTTGTAATAGTCGAGTAATGCTATCTATTGTTTCACTAGGAACATCTGAAGTATATGAAGTGTTAATTGGTTCGGTTAATATATCAAATTGATGGGATAAACCATTAAGTTCATAGATTTCAATGTTTACCTCCAAAGGATAGTTATCTATTATTTGCATCATTTGCAAAACTTTTAACAATAAAATCAATTGATATGCTAATTCTTTAGGTTGTGTAAATTCCCAGTTTAGTTCTTCTGAGTGATCTGAATAATATTCCCAATTTTCAATCATTGCCTCTGCAAGTTTTTCAGATTGACTTTTAGAAAGTGACCAACACCTTAATAGTTCATTTTTATCATCTCTAGACAAAAATTTAGTTACTATATATTTATTTTCTATCCAGTATGACCAATAATTTTCTAAACGTTCTACTACCCATTGAGGGTCAGATATATATAATAAAGCAATCTTGAAAGCAGACAAAATTAAGTTCTTTTCTTCAGTCTCAAGAAGTTCATCTACTTTTCCTTTGAGAAAATTCTCTGCTGGAAAATATTCGCCATAAATACGCAAGGCATTTTCCCAGCAACTCTCTGGAAAATTTTTACCGTTAAATTTACTTTCTAAAATTCTCCGTAAAAGATCGTTTTTATCTGCTTGAGATAACTGTTTTGTATAAGAAATTAACTGAGAAATTTGCTCATCTGTAAGTCCTGTATCTAAAACTTCTAAACCGTAATCAATTAAATCATATTGGAAATTACGATATTGGGATTTACTAAGAGAACCATCTGCTACTACTTCTAAGGCAAACCAAGCACCAGGTCTTAAAAAATGATTTTGATTCTGATTTTTATCTTCCACAGATCGGTCTAACGGACGGCAAACTTGTGTCAAAATTTTCTCAGAATCTTCTCCTAATTCTCTAACAATTCTACCTGCTAAAAATAAAGAAATATATCGCCAATGTTCTGAATCAATTGCTGCAATTTTTTCCTTCAAATTTTCAAATCTATCACCATTTTTGAATAAATAGACAGCAGCAAAAAACTCTTGAAAAGACCTAAGTTCAAAACCAAATAACCCTGGTTGTGGTTCAACAATCAAAACTAATCTATCCTTAGCATCAGTCACAAATTTATCGACTTTATTATTAATATTTTCATCGGATGAAAATCGGTCATTTTTTCGCAAAACTTCCTCAATTGCTGCTCTAAATTCATCTTCTGGTAAAAGAGACTGAACATTAATATTAGAACTATCAGAAGTTTTAGAAGCAGCACGATAATGTAACAAATAACCCAAATAAGAATGAACATTAAGCAGAATTTGGTCATCACTCTTAATTAAGTCTTTGTCCTTACTTTTTTCTCGCTTTAATATAGTTCTCCAGTATTCATCAAATAAAGTTTCTCTTTCCCCTGGAGGTCTGCCGCCATTTTTAATAATCAGCAAGATAATAGTTACTTGCAAGGGAGTTGTTAACAATCTAGAAATTCTCTCATCTTCCTCACATTCTTTGAGAATATCAAGTATTCTTGTTTGTTCTCCATCAGCAATTTCTCTAGTTTTTACCCATTTTTGAGCATATTCTGTTACCTGCTCCTTTTCCAGCGGCAATAATTCTAAATGAGGAAATATTTCAGGATTGAACTGTTGTTTATACATATTAGGACGAGAAGTCACTACTACTTTTAAATCAACTTTTATATTTTCTGCCCAGTCTAAAAAAGTAGAAATTTCTTCGACCATTCGCTGTTGTAAACGAGCATCTGAAACTTCATCTAATCCATCTAAAATTAAGAGGCATTCTTTCTTTTCAAAAATATCTTGTATCGTAGCAGCAGATATTTCTTCTAGTCTATTTGTGATATTACCCATTTCTGTAGCTAGGTAATTTTCTAAACTAGAAGATTCATTTCTATTTCTATCTGATAACCATTGAGCAAAATATTTTAAGACTACTCGAAAGGGAATGCGTTTAACTTTTATATTTTCGGTAAATTCATATTCTGTATTTAGATATTTCGCTCTATGTACTTGACCTAGTTGTTGCCCTAAAGTAGATTTACCTTGACCAGGACCGCCAATAATTACAACCTTATTGTACTTTTTTTCTTCTTTTGTGAAATATTCCATAGCTGGAACATGATTTTTGTCTCTAAATAAATCATCTTCACCTGTGAATATTTTCTTAACTTCAGTAGTTACTTTATCCCACGGTTTAAGAAAAAGATCGATAAATACTCTTTGGAGATAAGTACCTTCTTCATCTCTTCCTGAATCACCTGCCTGATCTAATTCTGCAAATCTATCCTTTCTAAATGATTTAGTAAGATAAGTTGTAATATTTCTTTCCAGAATAGGGTCTAATTCTCTATTAATTTGTTGTTTTTGATTATTATAATTAGGGTTTTTAGTTTGGTTTTGATTTTGGCGTTTCTGTTCCTCCCAAACTGACCCTAATTTTTTTAGATTTTCTGCCTTTTTATTATAAAACCAAAGAGCGAATGTCAAAACTCTAGTACCTTTGCTTTTTTGACTGCGTGTACTATGTTCTGTCA
>NZ_CEZPJD010000298.1:0-9051 GCF_983059655.1 Okeania sp. | reverse complement strand
ATAATCTTATTTGACCGTATTTTTACAGATGTATTTCGAGCTTAACTCTAACCGTAGGTTGGGTTGAGAAAACGTTAGTGGAGCTTATCCGGAGGATAAACCCAACATAATTTGAATGAGGCTTCTGTTAAGTGGCACTATTGCTTTTTATGTTGCACATCTCCAAGGGAGAAAATTTAACAACAGATACTACTTTTGTGTTGGGTAGCGCTGTTGCTTAACCTAACTTACGAAACTGTAGAGGCTAAACGGCCATTTACCCCTACAGATAACCCAAAATATTATTAGAACACTGAACATGATGATCAAAAAAACAATCAAACCCTTACTTTCCTTTTTCATTCTGCAACTAGCTGTTGTCCTCCCTGCCACAGCAACTAGCAACATTCTCTACCTCAACTCAACCCGTGGGCAAGGTACTGGTAGCTTGGGCAATTTCCGAAGTACAATCGCTGACTTCATTGATAACTATGAAGATGGCAATGTATTCGATGTTGATTTTGTTCAAACCCACGTTTCAGGAGACTTAGCATCTTTTCTCAATGCTAAACCAATCGATTATTACGACCAAATTTGGTTTGATACAACTATCTATATAACTTCTCTTCTCAGTGGAGCAGACTTTGATGCTCTCAATACTTGGTCGATAAATAAGCAACCAGAATTCATCCTTGATAGCTCCTTTTTCGTCCGCAACAGAATAAGTAATTTCATGACTGCTTCTGCTGGGGCAGTAACAGTTAACCAAGCATTAGCACTACAGGACGCTGGAGGTGGTATTTTCATTGGCACGGATCATAATAATTTTGCTTACACTGCCAACCAAGTTCTTACTAACTTTGGTTTCGATAGTTTTTTCACTGGTAGTAATATTATTACCTCAAACGGATCTTTCGTCGGCAACTCCATGTTAGCTCCTAACTCCGTTGGTTCTGACTTTTTCACCAACCATCTAGAGAGGTTATCTACATCAAACGTACCCATCGGGACTCATGTATTAAATGAAAACGGTGGCAACCGCACCATCAATATATATGAGAATCTATTTTCATACAGTCCCAACAAAGTTGCACATATAGGTACAAGCTTCGATCCAGGGAGTCAAACCACACCCATAGACAATCCAGAATTACCAGAATCTATTCCAGAACCCAGTTCAATATTAGGTCTGTTTGTCTTGGGCGGTTTAGGTATTCGTTCTCTTTTATTGCGTATATCGCAATAATACAATGTAAGACAAATGTGTTTCAGGCGTTGGTCGATAGAAAAGAGCGATCGCCTCAACACCCTTGGGCAAAGAGCCGTTTGTTCCTAAAACTATTTTGTTAATCATAGAGATAATTATGAGTAATCAAAAACATCAATTAGTAAATCAAGCTATTCTAGCTATAGCCACTACTTTCGGTCTTTTTTCTGCCACTGTTGCTAATGCTGCATCCCTCAATGTTCTATGGTATGGTCATACCGATGCTTACAATGCCAATATTTCACAGTTAGCTGCTCAAGTACCAACATTTGACCCTGAAGGAGACGGCAGTTTAGATTGGAATCTCACTTTCTGGAATCCTCTAGACCCTACACCCGACTTTTCTGATTATGATGTTCTGGCGATCGGAACTGGTGGGAATGGAAAAAAAGGGTTATTTAATTTCGACCCTACTAGGATTTTAAATAATAAAGACGCAATATCTAGAGCCAGAGGCAGTCGTACATTCTTAAGTGGTCAGGATGCAGACTCGCACTATATTGGCAGTCCTGGTCCTCGTCCTAACGGTCCTCTCGGTTTTTTAGTCAATGCTGTTAACTGGGCAGGCAGTGGAGAAGGCATGGGTATTGTGGCTTTGACTGATAGTTGGTCTCCTACAGCAAATTCTGGAAATCGGCGGTGGTGGTTAAACGATCGCTCTTTTTTGAAAGATGAATTAGAAGGTTATGTTTCCTACTTCGTTACAAATAGCGTGGTTATTCCGACACAAACCTCCGACTTTCCGGTAAATGAAGGCTTAACAACCAAAGGTTTGAGTAACTGGGGTGCATCTGCTCACGCTACTTTTGACAAGAATATTCCTGGTTACTTATCTATTAATGATGCTGGTTCTCGTCCTGGTTACGCCGTTACTATTGTCACTGCCTCCGAAGCTGACGGTAGCACTGAGGGACCTGAAACAGAAACAGAAAAAGTTCCCGAACCAGGTTCAATTTTCGGTCTATTTGTATTGGGTGGTTTCGGTGTTCGTTCTCTTTTGTTGCGTATATCGCAATAATACCGTGTAAGACAAATGTGTTTCAGGCGTTGGTCGATAGAAAAGAGCGATCGCCTCAACACCCTTGGGCAAACGGCTGTTTGTTCCTCAAACTATTTTGTTAATTTTCGAGATAATTATGAGTAATAAAAGACATCGGTTAATCAATCAAGCCATCTCAGCTGTTGCTACTACTAAAGATATGCTCAGAAAAAATCACTTATCCTTACCATTTTTCGCTATTTTGACAACCCTAACTTTCTGGGTTCCAACAGAAGCGCTTGCTATTTCTATAAAAGCTACTGCTACTGGCTCTTCTAACCCAACTCCTATTTTTGGAGGAAATCTACAGAATGGAGACTTTCTAATTCTACAGAATCCAATTGTCCAAAGATATCCTACAGGTGATGGAGCTGATGAAAGGACAAACTGGCTATTTGATTTCTCAAGTGACAGTAATCTAGCACTTTTTCCAACTTCTAGCCCTCTAGACTCGGCTCTCCTAACTTTGACTCTCTCCCCTGCTCATTCTGGAGTTACAACAGATGCCACTGGAGTTCCTGACGGAGAATATACCCGTATGTCTAACGTTCTTGGTATCCCTGCTGAAAAAACTACAGGTACAGTTTCTATAGAATTACTAGACTTTGGGTTTACCTCTGCAGGTATTATCAATTCATTAGATCCTGTTACTAATACAATTCCCTGGTTTTATCAGGATGATGCAGTTGTTTCTTACGCAGAGCTAAAGCTGACAGTAGAACAAGAAACAGAATCAGTCCCCGAACCAACAAGCACAATAGGAATAGCGAGTTTAGCAGCGATCGCTTTTTTCAGATATAAACGCCGTAGTTAACATAGTCATTCTCTTTTGTTGCGTATATCGCAATAATACAACATAAGACAAATATGTTTCAAAACTGAATAGAGCGATCGCTTTTTTCAGATATAAACGCCATAGTTAACATAGTCATTCTCTTTTATTGCGTATATCGCAATAATACAATATAAGACAAATATGTTTCAAAACTGAATAGAGCGATCGCTTTTTTCAGATATAAACGCCATAGTTAACATAGTCATTCTCTTTTGTTGCGTATATCGCAATAATACAACCTCTAATTTCAAGTTCCATTAATTAACTGTTATCGGGAGAAAACTATGAAATTTTTCTTCAATTTACCCATTGCTAGTACCATTGCCTCCTTATTATCTGTTGCTTCCTTTGCTAGTGGCACTCAAGCAGCTATCCTCTATCAAGCATCCCCCAATTACCCCCAACTAGGGACGCGCCTCTACGCTAGTGGCAGCGATGTAACCGTATCCATTTTACCTGCACATGCTGGTTATGATAGCTACTTGTGGCTGACTTCTCCCCATCGAATCCCTGTTGCCTCCAATCGAGAAACCGGAAGACTTGTAAATTTAGGTGCTGTCTCACCAGGAGCCGAACTCCTTTTTGGATTGCAAGTTTACAATACTGGCCATTGGTATTACACAGGTGAAGCTAGTCGTAATCCTGATGGCATCGCCCATGCTAAAGTTACCTATTTAAGTCCTGGTGTTGCTAGGGTTGGTTTTGAAGATATATTCGGTGGCGGAGACAGGGATTTTGATGACCACACTTTTACGTTTTCTGGTATTAATTTAGCCCCTAAACTTACCCAAGTTCAGTCAAAAGTTGTAGTCAAAAGCGGAGAAAAGTTTGACTTTTCGGCTTCAGCTTTTGATTTTGAAAATCCTTACGATCTAGTATTTTCCTGGGATTTTAATGGAGATGGTGAAATTGATTACGAAGGGACAGAAGGTAAAGGAGCCTGGAATTATGGAGGGCGAGGAGTTTATACATCTAGCGTTACTGTGACAGACCAATCTGGTGCAACAGCTCAATATACTTTTCAAACAGAAGTTGTGCCTGAGCCTACTTCTGTCATAAGTTTGGCACTTCTGGGTACATTCGGCTTAGGAGCGATCGCTCGTCGAAAAGATAATTAGGGCTTCAGGAGTCATTTCAGTTATCAGCTAAAAGTCTTATACTATCAGTTTTTTATTCCCCCTGTTGCCTGTTGCCTGCGCACAGCGCTATAATTCCTATTTATCCTGAGTTATGACTCCTACCCCGATCAAAAAACTTTATTCAGCAAACCCTAATTATCAATTATCAATTATCAATTATCAATTAATGAACTTCCTTCTGCCATACTAAAAATTCAACAAAATATTAGCAGCTTCATCTAAATCTTTCCCAAAAGAAATTATCCCATCTTCGTGACCTGCCATTACTAATATTTTTTCTACTCCTAATTTCTCTTCATCAAACAAACGAAATATTTCTTTTGCCATTTGTGGAGTACCATAAGGTACTTTTTGATTAGAAGTAGGAACCTTATACATAAGTTCTTGCCAAAGCTGAGAATTATGAATATGAATAATACCCATAATTTCTGGTTGATAATAATAGATAGCAGCATGAGTTAAAGATTCAGAAGAAGCTTTGACAGGTCCGCAACAAGTTAGGCTATTTTCCTCAATATTAAAATCAGTAACTACCGTGTAATATTCTGGTCCTAAAATTTCTAAATGGGCGGTTTGAGTGCCAGTAATAATAAATTGATTTGAGTCATTTATTCTCTGACTGACATTACCAAAACCAATGCCATTTTCATAAGCACCAATTAATCCTAACGAGTACATAAAATCTCGCTTTTTCATTAAATCAGTAATGCTATAGCTTGCCACAGGTTCCTCTTTAACCCAATGACATTGATATTTTATTACTCCCTCATCCATAACCATAAATTTAAATGTCGTTAATGTAGTTAATGTAGGTTGGGTTGAGGAACGTTAGCGGAGCTTATCCGTTAGGATAAACCCAACAGATAAAGCATCAGCAGAACTTATATTATATCCGCATAGTTTTTCCTGACTATATATAATGTCAATGTCTTTGTATAAGTCTGACTCGGTATTTGTTGGGTTGCGCTCCCGCTTAACCCAACCTACTGTATCATAACTCATCCTTCCCACACCTCCCACAATACCTCTATTTTGTTTTGTTGGGTTGCGCTTCCGCTTAACCCAACCTACTATAATCATAACTAATGAGCTGGCTTAATTTTCCGCAGGAACGAAATTTAATGCTTGACCATTCAACTGAGGAAACTCAATAAATACATCTATCAAGTCACCTGTTGCGCCATCAAAACGAACCACACTACCAGTACCAGTGCTACTAGCATAGAGATTACCATCAGGTCCAAAACCCAACCCTCTTGGCGCATCTAATATTGGCACTCCCTCTGCATCCACGCCAGCATCAAGTACATCTAACAACCCTCCTGTCTCAACATCATACACGCGGACAGTGGCTACCGAATCATCCTGGCCAAATGGAAATTCACTGCTGACATAGATATTGCCATCCAAACCATTAATCACATCTAGAGGACTTAATTCAGGGTCATTGACAAAATTAGGATTCAATACCTGACCTGTGAGACCATCATATTGAATGACTGTACCACCGCCACCACCTGTTGCTGGATCGGCACCATTTCCTAAGTAAAAATTGCCATCGGAACCAAATACAAAACCTCTGGGAAAATCTACTAATTCTGAGGGAATAAACTCATCAATAAAATCTCCAGTTTCACCGTTGAAACGTACAATTGAACCTAGCGATCGCGCACCTACATAATAATTATTATCTGGTCCAAAAACGGCACCACCACCATTTAATTCGGGAAATTCTATAAATGTTTCAATGAAGTTTCCTGTAGTGGCATCGAAGCGTAAAACATTGTCATTTCCACCATTAATTAAAACAGTATTAGACTCATCAATTTCTTGTACAATATCCCTGGGGTCAGTTAATCCTCCACCATTAGGAAATTCACCAATTAATCGACCAGTTAAACCATCAAAACGAATGGCTGCATCATTACCATTATTAGCTGCACTGGTGACAACTACATCAAATATTGTGCCGATAAAATTTTGGGAAAATAATCTATTTTCAGCAATACCAAAATTAACAAAATGTTCGATGGAAGTTAATAAATTTTGTTGAACTGCATCAGCAACATCTGGATTTGTTTGGAGATAAATATCGGTATTAAATTGAGAATTAGGATCGCGATTTTCAAATTGACCAACTTGAATAAAATGTTGAATTGGAGTAATTGAGTTTTGTTGTACTAAGGCAGCAACATCTGGATTATTGGTTAAATAAAAGTTAGTATCAAAAAAAATACTAGGGTCTCGCCCTTCAAATTGACCGAAGCGAATAAAGTGGTCAAAGCCGCTTTGTACGATGCCATTATTTACTGCTTCTGCAATTTCGGGGTTAAAATCTAGATAAAGGTTTTCATCAAATAAGTCACTAATTTCTAGCATAAGTCATATATTTATTCGGGATATTTTAGTTATTAATGCACAAGTACTTTTATTTGGCAAGTTTTGGTATTTTCTTGCTTTTTAGTTAGCAATAATTGAATAATTTTTGTGGAGATTTTCCTCTGTTTATGAGTTGCTTGGAAAAATTCAGCAAGTTCTATTTAGGTATTTTCATTTTTACACCTTTCTACACATTTTGAAGCCTCCCTATTTAAGGCAGGGCTAATTCTTTGTCGTCAGATAATATTTACAAACCTATATTTTTTCGATATCCCAAACTCCCCACAATTCCCACACTATCCTCCTTTTTTCTCTAGTGAGAATAAATAGATCCTGCCTATTTAAGGGGATAAAATCAAAAATTTTCCTTTTAGTCAATTCCCTTCTTTTAAGAAGAGGTAATTATTAATTATTAATTATTAATTATTAATTGCTGAAATATCCATTTTACACAATCTGGCACAACTGAATTACCATATAAAGCATATTGATGATAAATTTTAGCAATTCGACACCAATTATCGGGAAATCCCATTAGACGAGCATATTCTACATTAGTTAAACGGCGAAATTTATCACCAACTTGATATCTTTCATAATGTCTAGAAGTAGAGGCAGTTAATGTGGAAGTAACCCCATTAATACCGAAGATAGTAGCGCTCCTCCACCCTGGTTATATAATATTTCGACACCATTGCAATATCTATTGACAGTTTTGCTATGTTTGATTCTTTCAAGAGTTTCAAAAGTAAAATCAAATTGTGTATTTATTTCTGATTCATGTTGCAGAATATCTTTGAGTTTTTTTCTGGGTTTGATGTCAGGCATTAAAGGTAAAGATTGACTATAAAATTTATTTTTATACGCAATACCCCAGTGATAATTTTTGCTATTACCATGAAGAATGGGCTGCATAGATGTTTCTATTTCGCTATTTTTATTCCAGGGTAAGCTGTCAATATCGTTCTCTGTTAAAAATACAGAAAGTTTTTCTAGATTGAGTATTTTTTGTGTTGATTTTACTCTAGTACCCAAAATAAAAATTCTGTCTCTATTTTGGGGGATACCAAAATTTATTGGGTTAATAATCCGCCATTCAATAAAATAATCTAAGGCAGCTAGAGTATTTAAAATTATTCGGAAATGATACCCCTTTTCCATTGTCAAGATTCTTTTGACATTTTCTAATAAAAAATACTTTGGTTGTTTGGCTTGAATAATTTCAATAATCTGCTCAAAAAGTGTTCCTCTAAATTTATCTCTAATTCCCATTTTTTTGCCAGCTTGACTAAATGGTTGACAGGGAAAACCAGCAGTTAAAATATCATGTTCGGGAATTTCTGATACCTGAATTTTATTAATATCACCTAATACTATTGAGTCACTACCAAAATTACTTTGATAAACCTGACAACAAAGTTCATTAATATCATTAGCCCAAATAGTTTCAATATTTGCAGCTTTCATTCCCAAACAAAATCCACCAATTCCAGAAAATAATTCTATGGCTTTGAGTTTGTTAATATTATTCAATGTTATTATCTCCTTTGAAATAGCTATCAGCATTCCGGAGGAAATGCTTACAGTATGACAGCTTGTCTTTTGACATTTTAACTACTTTTACCCATCATAAAAAAATTAAAAATCATAAAATAAAGGAAAAACAAGGATGAAAAAACTACTAAAACTCACATCAATCATATTAATTGTAACTGCGGGATTAGGAATTGCTAAGACAGTTCATTCTTCTAGTAACTATTTAATTGCTGATGAGTCTCACGGAGGCATGAATCATAGTCATAAAAAAATGGAAATTCCAGCAGATAAACCAGTTCCTAAAGTTGATTTAGTTGCTTATAAAGATACTATGAAAGGATGGAATTTAGAGCTGAAGCTAACTAACTTTAAGTTTGCCCCAGAAACAGTAAATCAAAGTAGTAACCCCAATGAAGGTCATGCTCATTTATATATCAATGACAAAAAAATTACTAGAATTTATAGCAATTGGCATTATCTAGGAAATTTAGACCCAGGCAGCAATAAAATAACTGTTACTCTAAATACGAATAAACACGAAGATTTAGTCAGTAACAGTAAGATGATTATGGATACAGAAATTATTGAAGTGACAGCACAAAAATAGGGTGCATCTCAATATAATTAATAATTAATAATTAATAATTAATAATTAATTATTCGGTAACAGGGAATAGGGAATATATAGGAAAAAAGTATTTTTGCAAATATGAGATTTACCCCAAAAATAGGATTAATTACAGCAGTTATCTAGTTGATCAAGTACAAGGTTTTATTGCTTTAGGGAACAGGGAACAGGGAACAGGGAACAGTTCATTAATGGATAATGGATAATGGATAATTGATAATTACCTCGGGTTTTAACCGTTACGGAATT
>NZ_CEZPJD010000297.1:6910-9051 GCF_983059655.1 Okeania sp. | reverse complement strand
TAGGGGGAAATAATTGATGATTTATGCGTATGGGATTGATTTAATTTTTGATTATAGGAGATGTCTATTATATAACTCCTGCTATTATTGCTAGAGTAAAACGATGAAACCCTATTATAATTGTTCTACCGTAAGCATAGCTTCCTCTAAGGGAAAACATGATATAATTAGCCAGATACATATAGCTGTAAAACCCTAATTTTTCAGATATTCCAAAATACTATTTCCCACATATTCAGCTAACTTCACAGGAACAGCATTACCAATCATTTGTTCTAAATTTGTTTTACAACCTTCCCAAATAAAACCTTCAGGGAATGTCTGTAAATAGCTTCTCTCTATGGTTGTTAATGGTCGAATTTCTGAGGATAATTTCGCTGAGTCTCCTGGATGATTTTGATAAGTTTGAGGAATTGGTCGATTCACTCCTCTGACCGTAGCACTTGGTTCATCAATACTAAATATTGCTCTTCTTTTATAACTTCTGGGATGACGATAATAATGTTTGATTTCTAATTTATCTCCAAAATAATCTTTAACTGTCATCGGTTTTTTTGCTAAATAAGTTTCTAAGTATGGTTCAATTTTTTTGTCTTTATCTCCATAAATTCCAATCAAAAAAAATCTTTTTCTCTTTTGAGGTACGCCACATAAACTTGCATCAATAATTTTTTCACTAATGCCATATCCAGCAGCTTTAAAAATTTCTTTAGTAACTCGATATTTTTTATAATTAATAAATTGACTAACATTTTCCATAACAACAATTTGAGGCAAAATATTAGCCACTATTTGAGCAAAAGAAATAGTTAAATTTCCTCTACCTAAATCTTCATTCCGTTTACCTGCACTAGAGAAGTCTTGACAAGGAGGACCGCCAATAATTAGGTCTGGTTTAACTTTAATAAATGTTTGATAGTTAAAGTCAGTTTTACTCAAATCATATTGATAAATTGGGTGATTAAAATTTTGACGATAGACCTTAATTGCTGGCTCCCAGTTATCAAAAGCAGCAACTATATTAAAGCCTGCATTTTGAAAGCCTAACGACATACCACCACATCCACAGAAAAGGTCAATTACGTTGATTTTGTGCATCTATATTTTGGAGGAGATATCTAATAGGGGTAGGGGTGCGTTACGCTGTCGCTAACGGCACCCTACTCACTCTTTAACATATCAGTAGTAGTAGTAGTAGGGTGTGTGAGTGGAACGAAGTGGAGTATCACGCACCATTTTTGTCATTAGACATCTCCAAAAATCAAAAATAAAATCAATTATCCCACTCTTATTCATCAATTCTTTCTCTCTGCTCCCTTTTTTGGAGGAAATATCTAATAGGGATAGGAGTGCGTTACGCTGTCGCTAACGACACCCTACTCATTCTTTAACATCTATGAATAAATGTTAGGAGCAAACAAATGTTCGCCCCTACTAATTTTTCCTATCTCTATCTAAAGATAATATTAGCCAATATTTACTTTCACAACTTTATTCTTTTCTGCTTCCGCTTTAGGTAAATGTAGATGCAAAATACCATCTTTATATTCAGCTTTTACTTGGTCATTTTGAACTCTGGTAGGTAGAGAAATTATTCGTTGAAAAGCACCATAACGAAATTCAGAACGAGTCATAGCTTTTTCTTCAGTTTTATTTTCCTGACGACGCTCTCCTTTAATTGCTACAGCTTCGGCAGTTACTTGTACATCTACATCTTTAGCTTCTAAACCAGGAATTTCCAGTTTTAACTCAATTGCTTCGTGGTTTTCTTCCATTTCTGCTGCTGGTGTAAATGCTATACCTTTTTCTTCACCGTTTAAATAAGGAGCAAAATTGTCAAAGACACGATTCATTTCTTTCTGTAATGAATCAATTTCACGCCATGGGGAAAAACGTACAATAGCCATAGTTGTTGCCTCCTAAAAAATGTTTTATCTGTGAATTGAATTGATTGTTGTTTCTAATTTTAGTAGAGTTTTGATAGTCCGTAAGTTCGGTTAATTACAGAGATACAATCGCATTTTCCGTACTTCGATTTTTCTGATATTTCGCACCTCTATAGAGATAATATTAGCCAATACTTACCTTCACAACTTTATTCTTTTCTGCTTCCGCTTTAGGTAAATGTAGATGCAAAATAC
>NZ_CEZPJD010000297.1:0-6810 GCF_983059655.1 Okeania sp. | reverse complement strand
TTCACAACTTTATTCTTTTCTGCTTCCGCTTTAGGTAAATGTAGATGCAAAATACCATCTTTATATTCAGCTTTTACTTGGTCATTTTGAACTCTGGTAGGTAGAGAAATTATTCGTTGAAAAGCACCATAACGAAATTCAGAACGAGTCATAGCTTTTTCTTCAGTTTTATTTTCCTGACGACGCTCTCCTTTAATTGCTACAGCTTCGGCAGTTACTTGTACATCTACATCTTTAGCTTCTAAACCAGGAATTTCCAGTTTTAACTCAATTGCTTCGTGGTTTTCTTCCATTTCTGCTGCTGGTGTAAATGCTATACCTTTTTCTTCACCGTTTAAATAAGGAGCAAAATTGTCAAAGACACGATTCATTTCTTTCTGTAATGAATCAATTTCACGCCATGGGGAAAAACGTACAATAGCCATAGTTGTTGCCTCCTAAAAAATGTTTTATCTGTGAATTGAATTGATTGTTGTTTCTAATTTTAGTAGAGTTTTGATAGTCCGTAAGTTCGGTTAATTACAGAGATACAATCGCATTTTCCGTACTTCGATTTTTTGACTACCAAAACTTACCTGAAAAACTCAGTTGAATTTGTTTTCATTCAACTTGTTTTTAATGTAATCTAAGTAGAAAAATAATTGAATTCGGTTCCTGCCTACTGTGCGATCGCAATTTCCGTACAAATATGGCGCTATGGGCTAGGGAAAAGAAAGGTTCAAAGAAGGCAAAGGGCAGAGGGCAGAAGGGGAAGAAAGGTTCAAAGAGATAAGGTTTTTATAACTGATTATCTGTTAGCGTAGCTCCCCCTCTGGGGGAACATGATATAACCAATTCTTGTAGTGCTATATTTTTTTGGCAAAATATTACGTATAACCATCAAATATAGTAGGGGTTAACGGCCGTTAACCCCTACAAATGGTATATAACTTAGTCTTTAGCGTAAATCCTCAAAAAAAATATGGCTGTCAATTTATATTGTTAGGAATAACATTTATTTTACTGATATAGCAGTCGAAGGAAAGGAACGGACATATCAATTAGACAACGCAAGATTTTTCCTTCTTTCTTCTTCTTTTTCCTGCTATACACCACATTATCTCAAATTTAGTTTCCTCTAGGATTTTGACAAAATACATAGGTATCAAACATCGCCCCTACTAAACTAAAAGTGACAGCAATTACCAAACATCCTTGTCGGGGATGGCCATCCCCAAACATGGCCAAGAAATGCCAAATTTGCCTAACACCAGATTGACCAATTGTCTGTAAAGTGGGAAAGTGACTAATTAAGGCAAAACTCGTCCAGCTAACTCCAATTAACAGAATAGGAGTTACAAAGCTAAAAATACTTGTAAGTAACAAAGAACGTAGAAGATTAAGCATATTCATAATATGTAAAAATAAGCATAGTCACCAAATACTACCTAAGTAGCAAGTCAGCCTATATGCCTTACCTTCTAAGATAGAGAGCGATCGGTAAAAATCAGTCAATCTGTCAGAAAACTTCAACCTTAGTTAAAAAATCTTGTTGAAGATTGGTAAATTTCTCTCATTCGTTTCGTTTAGCGTTCTAATTTATTAATTTCTATTGAGTAAGATTACTTTTAAGTTAATTTTCGGGGTATGGGGACAACGGATGTTGGCAGCAGCATATTTAGCAGGCCAAGTATTTTTCCATGTTCTCAAGGGCAAAATTCATCGTCGTAACACCATTGAGCAAATGGCAATAGTTGGTCCAGAATCATTACTCATTGTCCTACTGACAGCTAGTTTTGTAGGTATGGTATTTACCATTCAGGTTGCCAGGGAACTTGTTTCCTTCGGTACAGCTAATATAGTTGGGGGTATGTTGGCTATAACTTTAACCAGGGAACTAGGCCCTGTATTGACAGCAGTTGTTGTCGCAGGGCGAGTCGGTTCGGCATTTGCAGCAGAAATTGGCACGATGAAAGTGACAGAGCAAATTGATGCTCTATATGTGCTGAAAACCGATCCGATAGATTATTTAGTTATTCCCAGAGTTATTGCTTGTGCTGTAATGATGCCAATCTTAACTTTGTTATGTTTGATAGCTGCTATATTGGGTGGACTTATGGTGGCAATTAATATGTACGATATTCCCCAGAGTATATATATTAGTTCTGTCCATACTTTTCTAACTCTTTGGGATTTATGCAGTGGATTGATTAAATCAATGGTATTTGGTGTTTTAGTTGCTGTAATTGGTACAAGTTGGGGTTTAACTACTACTGGTGGAGCAAAAGGAGTAGGCCAATCTACAACTACAGCAGTTGTGACAGCCTTAATATCTATTTTTATATTTAATTTCTTTTTATCTTGGGCAATGTTTCAAGGTATTGGTGGAGCAATGAAACAAAGTTTTTAATATTAGGGAATAGGGAGTAGGGGAGTAGGGGAGTAGGGGAGTAGGGGAGTAAGGGAGTAGGGGAGTAGGGGAGTAGGGGAGTAGGGGAGTAAGGGAGTAGAGGAGTAAGGGAGTAGGGGAGTAGAGGAGTAAGGGAGTAGGGGAGTAGTTTTTTTAATTCTTGATTTTTGCTTACCTTCTGTTAATCTAGGAGCAGGCCAACTATTATTTTGTTTGTAAATTAAAAGTCAAAATTAGCCATAATTGATATTAGCCATAATTAATAACTGATAACTGATAACTGAAATGACTACTATTCCTACATCCGAAGCAAAACAAACTATCGAACTTGCCCCTAGTTATAAAATTCCTCTAGTGCTAATAATTAGTGCATTGCCTTTGGCTTTTTGGCAACCGTGGGTAAGTCTAGCGATCGCTCTATTTGGTATATTTCTATTACTTCAAACAGCGACTATCCGTCTCAAATTTACTGATATATCTCTAGAAGTATATCGTTCAGAAAAACTCATACGAAACTTTCCCTATCAAGATTGGCTCAACTGGGAAATATTCTGGTCTCCTGTACCAATTTTATTTTATTTTAGGGAAGTTAAAAGTATCCACTTTCTACCAATTATTTTTGACCCTAAAACACTAAAAAATTGCCTAGAAAAGCACTTACCCTCAAATCATAATTCAATAGAAGCTTAGTAAATTTATCTTATACAAATTTGATAAAAGAATGCTATATTTAAGTGGTACTTCAATGATTAAGTAATTAACACAGAGTAAATAACTTTTCTAATAATTATTAGCTAGTTATTGTTAATTACTTTTATTTTTACTTCTCACTATTCAGACATTGCATTCAACATCCATAGTTACTCCCCCGCAATGCAAAAATTAATCAAATTGGTATAGTAAAATTTATACATAATATATAGCAATATTATTCGTTCCCTTTGAGTCAATATCTACAAAATCTTGAAGTAGAAAATAAAAACCATTCGGTTTAAAACCCTGGATGAAAATAGCATAAAGTCTTGATAATTTTTTTTCCATGATGTACCCAGACGAAACACAACCAGAAGAACAAAAACAACAATCAACAACAACTTCAGATAATATAAATGAAATAGTTCCCTCTCCTTGGGATTTAGATGAAGAGGTTGAGGATCGAGTCATTCCAAAAGATGAACAAAGCACTAAACCTGACAAACCAGATCTAACTCAACCAATAGATGCAGAATATGTTCCATTAGTTGAAGAGAATTCTACAGATACTCCCATTGTCAACGAGGAACCTACAATTCCCCCAGTTGCAGAAATTGAAACAGAATTAACACCACCAGTTAATGGCCTTCAACAGCAAGAAGAAAATTTGAAGGAGGAAATAGCTGCCCTACAAAAAACCAAGACCAAATTACAGCAAGAAGTAATGGCACAAACTGAGGCCATAGGGCGTCTACTACCTGAAGCTTTGAATCAGTTGGAGTCCCGTAGACAAGTATTACAAGTAGAAGTCGAAAAACTAGAACGTCGCAAAGAACGTATTCAGAAAGAGATGCGAACTACTTTTGCAGGTGCTTCTCAGGATTTGGCAATTAGAATTCAGGGATTTAAAGATTATTTAGTAGGAAGTTTACAAGATTTAGCTCTTGCTGCCGAACAGTTAGAATTAACCCCACAGATGCAGGAACCTCCAAAACCTTCTGTTATGGATGTTATGGAAAATTCTCCTCGGTCTGCCAGAAATCCTGAAAATCCTCAATTTGCAGAAATGGGTTTTGAGGAGCAAGCTAGACAAATTCGCCAAATTCTTGACGAATATCGTAAGATGCCTGATTATTATGGCCCGCCTTGGAAATTACGGCGTACATTTGAACCTATTCATGCAGAAAGAGTTTCTAACTGGTTTTTCTCTCAAGGTGGTCGTGGCGCCCTACGAACTATGGGCAGCCGCTTGCAAAATATTTTAGTTGCTTCGACAATTGTTTCTGTACTAAGAGATTTGTATGATACACGAGTACGCGCTCTGATACTTGCTAATTCTCCGGAACGTTTAGGAGAATGGCGACGGGGTTTACAAGATTGTCTAGGCATTGACCGCCGTGATTTTAGCCCAGATAGAGGTGTGGCTTTGTTTGAAGAACCAGAAGTATTGGCCCAAAAAGCAGACAGATTGGTGAAACAAGGAAAATTACCGATAATTGTGATTGATGATACAGAGGATAAAATTAGCCTGTCTATGCTACAGTTTCCTCTGTGGTTAGCCTTTGCTCCTGAACCTGGACTTCAAAACTCAATAGATAGATTTTGATGTAAGCATTTCCTCCGGAATGCTGCGCAAACAGCCGTCAGCCATCAGCTATCAGCTATTGCTTTTAGTTTAGGATAAAAGCTCTATTAATTGTCTTGCTACAAAAGTTGGCTCCCTTACCCTTAAAGTCTATATTAACGAGGACTTATGCAAATTAACCTTGAAAATGCAAAATGTAGGGGCGTTTGCGGAGCATTCCGTTAGGAAATGGCATTCGCCCTCAAGGGAGTAGGGAGTAGAAAAAAAGAATTGATGATTTATCTACGATAATTGATTTTATTTATTATTATTGGAGATGTCTAATGATTAACTGGTTATTATTAAATGGAGTAATATTAATTATTGCCTATTTATTGGGTGCTACTCCTAGTGGTTATTGGATAGGTTCCTGGTTATACGGAATCGATATTCGCGAACAAGGTTCTGGTTCTACAGGTGCGACTAATGTATTAAGAACCATCGGCAAATTACCTGCTTTAGCTGTATTAATTATTGATATTTTAAAAGGGGTATTAGCGATATTTTTAGTCCGTTATATTTACTCTCTTTTGTTTGTTCAAAACTTAACTATTACTGCTGGAATACCTGATGTTTATATAGCAAAAGAATGGATGGTAATTTTAGCAGGACTAATAGCTATATTCGGCCATACTAAGTCTATTTGGATTGGTTTCAAGGGTGGCAAATCAGTTGCTTCTAGTCTGGGTATTTTGTTAGCAATGTCTTGGGTTGTTGGTTTAGGGGCACTTTCTGCATTTGTTGTAAGTTTGGCTATTAGTCGCATTGTTTCTCTGAGTTCTATCATTGCTGCTATTTCTGTTTCTGGGTTAATGTTTTTCACAGGTCAGCCACTGCCTTATGAAATATTTGCTGTTGCTGGTGGTATGTATGTAATTTGGCGTCACAGTAGCAATATTGAACGACTTTTAGATGGTAAAGAACCTAGAATTGGACAAAAGTTATCAACAGAATCTTAGTTGAATAAGGCAGAAGGCAGAAAGCAGAAGGAAGAATCTTGCTTTGTCTTAGTTTTAAGCTTTTGATATGTTAAATACAGTAATGGCGACTACTATACAAACATTTACAGCGGATTTCAGACAAATGAGGTACATGGTAAATGATGAAAATCTTGTAGTGCGGGCATCTTGCCCGCGATAGGTGTACCTCATCACAAAGGAAAACGCTGTAATTGTTAATCTCTGTACTTCATATACTTGCAATCTGCTGTAACTAAAACCTTTTTCTTCCTCTCCTAGATAACTAATCTCCTAGATAAGTAAAACCTTCTTCCTTCTTCCTTATTCCTTCTCTACTATAAATCGCCTAGATAAGTAAAACCTTCTTCCTTCTTCCTTCTGAATTAATTGTTGAAATTCTAATTTTCCAATTTTCCCCAGATAGCTAGCCCCCCTCCTCTTCCTCTCGCAGCAATAAATTTTTCTTGAATCAAAAAGTAAGCAAAAAAAGCTTGCTTTCCAACACTTTCAGTGGCAAATTTACCTTCACTTTCTTGACCACCTCGAATATATCCAGAATAGAGTTTTACTCCTAATAATTTGACTATAATTTTTGTAAAATCAAACGCCAAAATATTTTTCTTATCTATAAATTTTGTCGGACCAGAAAGAGATAGTTTTAAACCAGCAAATTCCACAGTATTTTCTACCCTACCTATTTCTATTTGCTGCAGTGTTTCAGAAGTATTGAGAGGAGAAAAATAGGAGAGCGTAATTTTTACCCAATTCGGAATATAACGTCCAGCTCCCAGAACAATACCTGCTCGTTTTCTAGTTTTTTTCGTACCAGTAATAAAACATAATTGCCAATTGCCTGATAGTTGTTCAATATTATATTTTTTGTCTTGTTTTTTTGACTGCTTTTCAATTTGAATGAGTGCAGATACAACAGAATCTGGAGAGGGTGTATTTGGAGAATTTTTGATGAGTGAATTAGCTGCTGTTTCTATTGTTAGTAAATCTTCCATGATATTCTTGAAGAAGGTATTAGGTTTTATTAAGTTTTAGATGTTATATATATTTGATCAAGGAATTTTACAAAATTTTTTTTGAAGGAATAGACAAGAGATATATTTATAGCCAATATTGATACAAAAAATGCGATC
>NZ_CEZPJD010000296.1:4863-9063 GCF_983059655.1 Okeania sp. | reverse complement strand
AGAAAAAATAAAAGTTAGGCAATTTTTCTCACATCGCCTGAAATTTTGTATCTTAGTTTTATCTTTTTCTATACCCACCTGCTTACCTATATAGCGTTTCTCAAGTTACTGAAGTACAGTTGTTTTTCTTATTTTCTATTGCCTACTCCCTACTCCCTACTCCCTACTCCCTAAAATCAAGGAATTTTGTACCTCACACTTTTTGGGAACTGTTATATTAACTATATTGGTTATAATAGTTTAAGGAATCTTAGACCTAAAGTCCAATTAAGATTAACTACATAATTATTATATTGGACAATACCTAAAAAATTAACCTTTTAAGAGTTTTTGTGCCATGAGTACATTAATTGGCCTGTTATTACTGATTGTATATGGAGGTGGAATCTGGAAGTTCTGGAATGGGTTTAAACAGACGAACTTTTCTCAGAACTTTCAGAATCGTTTGGTATTATCTATATTTTGGCCTGTTTTATTAATCGGTAACAAATCTTACCGTAAGAACTTTACAAAAGCTCTGAAAGGTTCTAGACGATAGAAAAATAAATGTCCAAAAAAAAGACTGCTTTGTCCTCAGATGGGGACCAATCTTCCTGGTTCGCTCAAAAAAATTTAGATAATTGGCATACTCAAATCATTGCAGTACAGAGTCGCTTTGATCGAGATTACCGAGGAGAATCTTTTGAGTTACCCTCGGAAATTGAAGCAATGCCAATATTTCATGATTATGCCTCCGGTAATCTCACAGCAAAAGTAGTTTCACCTTTTTGGGAAATAGCTAAACCTAAGAAAAATCAAAAATGTTTGGATATTGGCTGTGGAGTAAGTTTTTTGATTTACCCTTGGCGTGATTGGGAAGCTTTTTTTTATGGTCAAGAAATTAGTACGATTGCCAGAGATAATCTAAATCACCGAGGTTCTCAACTAAATTATAAACTATTTAAAGGAGTAGAGTTGGGACCTGCTCACCAATTAAATTATCAAGCAAATGAATTTGACTTGGCGATCGCTACAGGCTTTAGTTGTTATTATCCTATAGATTATTGGAAAGAAGTACTCAAGGAAATAAAACGCATTCTTAAACCTGAAAATAGCTTTGTTTTTGACATACTTAACCCAGAACAACCATTAGCAGAAAATTGGGCAATTTTAGAAACTTATTTAGGAGCAGAAGTATTTTTAGAACCTTTAGAAAATTGGGAAAAAATGATCGACTTTATGGGCGGAAAAATAGTAAAGCGACAACCTGGAGAACTATTTCAAATGTATAAGGTGAAATTTTAATTAGTGAAGAGGTTGGAATGGGAGATTACTAGTTATAGAGTTGTGTTTTCAAGATACATCAGAAGGAATAAGTAAGAAAGAAAAATATTGTCTTGTCTGAACTTTAAACTTTTGATTTATCTGCTCCCTTTCCTTTGATTGCTAAATATTATATATTCTAAGGAACGTAAATTAAATAAGACAGAAAAATTCTGTTTTAGGTCCGATAAAACCTCTTAAAAGTAATTAATTTTCTCTAGTTTTAATTAATTTTCATTCCTTAGTTAATTAACAAAAACTTTCTCTCTAATTCTACTTCTACAATCTCCTCATTCTTTCTCTATTCCCTAATTGTTTAGATATATTATATAGCAATGTGCGCTGGCTTGCTTTACAAATGTCAGGAACTGTCCAATAGCTAAAAGTTTTATATAATAAGCTTTTTATCCCCCCTACTGCCTCACAGGAGTCAGCATTCCCTCACAGGAGTCGGCGTTCCGCAAGCGAGCTGTCGGCGGCGGGGGGTCTGACCGCTATTGCCTACTGCCAAATGAGCTGCGCACAGCGCTATAAAATTTCAATTTACACATTCATATTTTTGTTTCGATCAAAACCACATCTTCTCTGCCAACAATACCAATAAAAAAAAAGAATGTGTTCAAATAATAAGCTTAATTAGGGCTTGCTTATTAAAAATCAAAGCATTTGTAGACAAAGATTTTAGCATTTTTATGTCTAAAAAAGTGAGCTTGTTTCAGTCTAAAATACTCAAAAAGTTAGCATTTTGGGAAGATTATGGCAGAACAATTAAAGTACTATTCTTATGACTATTTCTTCTATAATTCTCATTCCTCCTGACTTCTGGATTCTGGCTCCTACCCTTGCCAAAAAACTTTATTCAGCAAACCCTAATTAAAAGACAAATGCAAGAAATTTTGCTTTGGCAAATCAAGAGAATTTATGACCAAAAAACTGGTATTGAAGCCATTATTCTGACTCCTATTTCACATTCATATACAGCGTTTCCCTTTGTTACGAGGTACAAAATTTGAGGTTTGAGGGAACACCGTATCTGGGAACAGATAAAGAATAAAAACAACTGTACCTCATAGCTTAGGAAATAGCTGTATATGTTTTGAAAAACACCACATATTTTCTATCAATAATACCAATTTGAAAAAATAATGTGTTTGAATAATCAGCGTAATTAAAAGATAAGTGCAGGAAATATCCCTTTGAAAAAAACAGAGAATTTATGACTAAAAAACTAATATTGAAGCCATTGATTCTGATTCCTGGCTCCTATGATATAAAATATTAAGTACTTTTCTGTTACATTAACCTAAACGTAATAATTTCCTGCGGGATGCTACGCAAACAGAAAATAATGAATAATTTCTTCTAAGGTTGAAGGAGTTTGCCTTACCAGTAACTTTTAATTCTCTCTCAATTTTTCAATGGCTTTTACCTAATAATAAAGGTTTAAAGCCTCTCCTTTAAATGAGAAACAAGAAAAAATTTTCATGATTAGTCAATCCTCTTCTTTTCAAGGAAAAGTAATTATTCATTGTTGAACTCCTCCTCCAATCAATAACTGATAGCTGATAGCTGAATGCTTACACCTAAGCAGGTTTTACCTGAACTTTATTTTCCAACAGACTCCTAATTGAAGCTTTTTCAATTAATCCAACTAAAGCACCATTCTCATCAATAACAGTTAATTCATTAATTTGCTTTTGTTCCAGCAAAGAAACTACTTCTAAAAGAGAAGTTTTAGCTACTACAGTCTCCATATCTGTTACAGGTTTAGTTAATTCTTTTACCATAACCACAGGCCATTCAGAAGTATTAACTATTTTCAAATCATCAACATTAATTATCCCTACTAACTGCTCTACTTCATTAATAACTAAAAACTGCTTTCTACTATCTTTCCCAATGACATATTCATTCACAAATTCTCTTAAAGAAAGACTTTCTGAAACAATTGGGCTATTAGGAATAATAGCATCTGCTGCTGTTAAGTTTGCAAGAGTACCTTGAATTTCTGCATATTGGGCAGAACGACCAGCATTTTGTAGTAAAAACCAACCAATGAGAATATTCCAAATATTAGGAAAACTACTAAATAAAAATGTGGGAATTAAACCAGAAATTATTGCCAACCAACCAAATGCTTGACCTACTCTACTAGCAAAAATAATTCCTTTGTAAGGGTTATTAGTTATTTTCCAAACAATCGATTTAAGGATATTACCACCATCAAGAGGTAAGCCAGGAATTAAATTGAATAATGCTAAAGCTAAATTGATATAAGCTAAGAGTTGTATAATTGCTGCTAATGGTCCGTTGATGGCTGTAAATGTATTAATTACAGTAAACAAACCAAATAAAACTATACTTACTAATGGACCTGCAATTGCCACCCAAAATGCTTCTCCAGGAGTTTTTGATTCTCTATCTAAACTAGCTAAACCTCCAAATAAAAATAGGGTGATTGATTTGACTTCTATTCCTTGAGATAGAGCAACAAAACTATGACCTAACTCATGAGCTAGAACAGAAGAAAATAATAATAATGCAGCTATTAATCCTAATATCAGTGGTAATATTCCACCCAATTCTGGAAATTGCTCTGCCAGATTGCTACTGTAAGTTAAAGTGACAAGAAATAAGACAAAAAACCAGGATGAGTTAATGTAAAATGGTATGCCAAATAGGTTACCTACACGAAAAGACTTATTCATAAATCTATCCTCTCAGTTAATAAGCTTTAAGTAAGGGAATTTCTTCCTCTTTTAAATCTATATATTTACTGTAACAAAATGTAAATTAGCTTTGTAGTTTCTTAATATAGTGTTATCCCTCCCTCAATGTTCGGTCATTTCAGTTATCAGTTAGCTTTCTATCGGATGAATTTTCCTAGGGAATGCTACG
>NZ_CEZPJD010000296.1:0-4763 GCF_983059655.1 Okeania sp. | reverse complement strand
CATTTCAGTTATCAGTTAGCTTTCTATCGGATGAATTTTCCTAGGGAATGCTACGTAAACGTTAACATTACCTCTAGCTTCAGCTAGAGGGTTAAAATCTGGAATATTCTATTTTTTTATCCCCCTTTTAAGGGCAGGCTATTGACCATAATTTTCAGTCATAGAAAGATTAACTAAATTATTTCACGATCTTAAATTTATGATGATTTTATCATAATATAGCCTTTTCCAATTCACTTTAGATAAAGGATTTATAATTTCAGGGAACAAGCAAGAAATTAGGTGTAATACTAAGTGTGATAAATGTTGGCTACAAATAACTTTCTAGGTGGCAGGTGCTAGGTAAATAATTAACAATTAATTATTAATTATTTACTAACCAGTTTATTTGTAACATTCTTTTTTCACACTTGGTATGAGTTAATTGGGCGATCGACACATTAAGGTTAACTAAAAGCGAGTAATTTCTTCATAAGTTTGAATTTTCTTTGGAGATTAATTCCTCCTGAACGTGTGATAATCAGTTAATAACTTATAGCTGTTAACGTTAGAGTTTGTGCAGCATTCCGATAGGAAAGATCCTCTTTCAGAGGCAGTTCCTCCGATAGAAGGGTAGCTGATAGCTGATAGCTGATGGCTGTTTGCGCAGCATTCCGCAGGAAATGCTTAAAATGTAAATACAATAGTTATTAATGAAGAATAAACCTTTATGGATAGGTTTGATTAGTGGAGGAATAACTGCAATTGCAACTGCTATTGTCACAATGGTGTATTCCCCAACTTTTCTAAACAAAACTCACCGGAATTATGCGGTCGCTTGTACCGCAGGTATTACCAGTTTTCTTGCAACATTTAGCTTAGGTATTATAACGGCCCAAAAACTTCGTTATTCAACTAATAGATTAGAGAATTATCTAGAGGATATTTCTGAAGGGAAATATAATCTTAGAATTCCTATTTATGCTAATGACGAACTACAAGATTTGACTAAAAAATTTAATTCTATGGCTGACGTGATTTGTAATCTTCTGATTAATCTAAAAATTAGAGAGGAAAGCAGCGAACAAGATAAAGAAAAAATTGCTAGTCAAGTTATAAAATTGTTAGATAAAGTAGATACTGCTGCTCATGGTCAAATTTATGTAAAACTCAAAGTTAGATGCGAAGAATTGGGAGTAATATCTTATTGTATTAATATGACTCTCAACAACTTTCTGAAACTTGTTAAAAAAGTCAATTATAATAGTCAAGAAATTATTACTCTAATCGCAAAAGATAGTAGAACTATTTTTCAAAATTTATCTCTAGACAGTAATTTACAAGCAGAAGAAATAGATTCTTTTCTAACATCTTTAGAAGCGATAGTTGATACCTTTTATCAAAGAGCATATCAAGCATGGGAAGCTGAACAAGTTTATCAAGAAATTAGTAATTATGCTTCCATCAGTTACCAGTCAATAGGTAAAATTTTTCAAGAAATTATGGCAGCATATATGTTGATTTCAGAAATTCATCACAAAGCCAAAAGATTGACTGAGTATAATTATGATTTAAATAAAATCCAAGCTTTAGTCGAGCAAATGAATATTCACAGTAAATTTTTGTTACTCAATACTGCTATTTTTGCTTATAGGAAAACCAGCAACGAAGACCTACTAAAAATAGCAATAAAATTGCAAGAAATGGCAAATAATTGGGATTTAATCAAGAAAAGTTTAGAACACTTTCAACACAATGTTCAAAGCTTAAATCTGACTATTTCTGAGAATAATATAGTTGTAGAAGAATTCTCACAGCGAAAATTAGGAGAAGAAGTTAAACAAGGACTCACTAAAATTGTTCAGAATATCTATAAATTTAATAACTATATAAATAATGTTGCATCTTTGGGAGAAAATCAGACCGATAATCTACAAAAAATCACAGAATTTTTACAAATTATCCACAAGAAAAATATCGAAAAAAGTCAAGTCACAAAACAATTATATGATTCTTCACAAAAAATCATGAATATTACAGAGAGTTTAGCAGAATCAGTTAAACATTTTACTTTAGAAAAAACAGAATAATAATTGAGTTTGAAAGAAATTGCAACATCTAATAATAGAAGATTTTGATGATAAATTAGAGAGCAGGTATTAAGTAAGCACTTTTTTTTCACTAACCTGGCATTTATATCTCGGTTTTATGTTGATTTATACCCACTTACTGAAGAGGCGATCGCTAGATAAATTTTATCTGAATATTGCAGAAGAAAAAATATTGCCTTGTCTGAGTTTGAAGCTATTTATCTGTCCTAAATTTTCCTTAGGATGCTATATTATATTTTCCAAAAATTCTATTCTCAAAAGTTATTTTTCAACAAGCCAAAATACAGTTATGAAGAACTCAAAAAAATTTACCTTAGCTCTGGAGGATATTTGTTTTCTGAAAGAAAATATTGACGAATTTGAAACATTGGTCGCCAAGCAATAGCATTATAATTAGTACGAGCTGATGCTAGATTATTTCCTTGAGCATTAAATACTTCAAGCCATCCATCACCACCATCAGTAGTTGTGCGAATAATTAATGTATCTTGACCTTCAATAGTTATTCTCAATCCATAAGCTTTACCCCAGTCTCCTTCTTCCGCTTTATTATATAGTTTGTATGATTCCCAAACACTATTTGGTAGTTGATTGACTGTTGCTTCAAAATCATTTTCTCCATCAACTGCCATACATTTTTGTATCTCATCAAATTTCTGCAAGTCACTTAGATGAAGTCCTCCATACCCACTTACAAGGTGTTCAAGATTAAAGGCAAATCTTAACTGATACTCATATTCATGAACAAATTCTTTTTGTAGAAGTTCTTCTGCTTTTTCAATATATAATCCGTGAATATAAAAAGACAAATTTTCATAGGCTTTAATTACTTCGATATCTACAGGCTTTCCATCATCATAGACTTTTAAATATTTCTGAGAATAAAATCCTTTGACAGTTTCTACAAAATTACTCATTGTTAATTCCAAAAATTTTTACTCAAGAAAAATACGTTATAGAAAATTTAGCATAAATATTTTATTCCCCTGACATCCTCCTTTCAGGAATCAACAATTTTGACTTGGAGTAAACTCAAAATTTTAGAGAAAATTAAAATGATATTTACCCATACTTCCCATAGGCAAAAATTTCACTTTCCATACTTATATCTATAATTTAAAGAGCAATTTTTACTGCCAAAATTAAAGAAAACATCGTCAGTTTTTCTCAGAGCAAAAATTTCCGACTCCGACAAAAGATAAAGAGAGAAAATTTCCCATCTCCCACAGCCAAAAATCAGAAATTGCCAAACTTATATCTATATTTATGGGAAATTTTCACTGCCAAAGCCAACAAAAAGCAGACAATTTTTCCTCAGAGCAGAAATTTACGACTCAGGCAAAAGATAAATAGAAAAAATTCACCGCCTCCCACAACCAAAAATCAGAAATTGCCAAACTTATATCTATATTTATGGGAAATTTTCACTGCCAGAGTCAAAGAAAAGCCGACGATTTTTTCTCAGAGTAGAAATTCCGACTCATATAAAAGATAAATAGAAAAAATTCACCGCCTCCCACAGCCAAAAATCAGAAATTGCCAAACTACTATCTATATTTATGGGAAATTTTCACTGCCAGAGTCAAAGAAAAGCCGACGATTTTTTCTCAGAGTAGAAATTCCGACTCATATAAAAGATAAATAGAAAAAATTCACCGCCTCCCACAGCCAAAAATCAGAAATTGCCAAACTACTATCTATATTTATGGGAAATTTTCACTGCCAAAGCCAACAACAAGCAGACAATTTTTCCTCAGAGCAGAAATTTACGACTCAGGCAAAAAACAAATAGAGAAAATTCACCGCCTTCCACAACCAAAAATCAGAAATTACCAAACTGCTATCCATATTTATGGGAAATTTTAACTGCTAGAGTCAAAAAAAAACCTACAATTTTTCCTCAGAGCAGAAACTCCCGACTCCGACAAAAGATAAAGAGAGAAAATTTCCCATCTCCCACAGCCAAAAATCAGAAATTGCCAAACTTATATCTATATTTATGGGAAATTTTCACTGCCAAAGCCAACAAAAAGCAGACAATTTTTCCTCAGAGCAGAAATTTACGACTCCTACAAAAGATAAATGGAGAAAATTCACCACTTCCCACAGCCAAAAATCAGAAATTGCCAAACTACTATCTATATTTATGGGGAATTTTCACTGCCAGAGTCAAAGAAAAGCAGACAATTTTTCCCCAGAGTAGAAACTCCCGACTCCGACAAAAGATAAATAGAGAAAATTCACCGCCTTCCACAAGCAAAAATCATCAATTGTCAAACTACTATCTATATTTATGGGAAATTTTCACTGCCAGAGTCAAAGAAAAGCAGACAATTTTTCCCCAGAGTAGAAACTCCCGACTCCGACAAAAGATAAATAGAGAAAATTCTCCATCTCCCACAACCAAAAATCAGATATTGCCAAACTTTTATCCATATTTATACAGAAATGTTCACTGCCAGAGCCAACAACAAGCAGACAATTTTTGTTCAAAACAGAAATTCCCGACTCAGGCAAAAGGCAAATAGAGAAAATTCTCCATCTCCCACAGCTAAAAATCAGAAATTACCAAACTACTATCTATATTTATGGGAAACTTTCACTGCCAGAGTCAAAGAAAAACCGACAATTTTTCCTCAGAGCAGAAATTTCTGACTCAGGCAAAAGATAAAT
>NZ_CEZPJD010000295.1:0-9095 GCF_983059655.1 Okeania sp. | reverse complement strand
CATTCAACTAACAAAGGTTGTAGTTTTCTAATTTCTGGACGCAGTTGAGATTGAGTAACGGAATTTGAGGTCGGAATAGTTGAAACCATATTTTTTATACCGAGTTATTAATTTTTGATTGTGGCTGGTAAGGGTAAAAATTGCTCTAAATCTAAATTAGAGGCTGCTGTTGCTAATTTGTCTAGGTTGTTAATTTCTGGTAAATGTGGTATAATTCCACAGATGTGTACTTGAGTTAAGGATTGAATTAGCTCAACAGGAGTCCAGTCGGCAACTTCTTGCTCAGAGCAAGGTTGAACGCAGTTGAGGATAATGCCTCGGAGATTAACCTTCATTTGACGAGCTAGAGCAACATTGGCTACTGTTTGAGCGATCGCGCCTAACTTGATTGGTACAACCAAAACAGTAGGTAAATGCCAATCCCTAGCTATGTCTGCCACTGTTAGTTCGTGAGTTACAGGAGATCCTAGTCCTCCTAAACCCTCGACTAACACAAAATCTTTTTGTTGTCGTAATCTTGCAAAAGTTGACCATACCCGATCTAATTGTACCAGACGACCTTCCCGTTCAGCAGCTACAGGAGGAGCAACGGGCGTTTCATACCATAAAGGGTTAATTTCGTCAAGAGATTGGTCTAGAGAAAATAATTGAGTGTAAAGTTCGCGATCGCCTATACCAGTTTGAATAGGTTTAAATAAGCCTAAATTCCGATCTTTATAGTAAGTCTGCCAGTAAGCAGCAATAGCGAGGGTTAATATAGTTTTACCCGCATCGGTATCGGTTGCAGTAATTAAAAGTTCTTTCAAAGCACTTACCCTGGAATATCATTTCTGGATCTTTAAATTGTAATATCTTCAGGGCTTACATATCAAACTCTACCTCTAGAGTTTCCACCTATGTCAAACCTGTAAACAGAAGAAGGTTACAGACTACGGTTGGTGATTTTCACAGAAGCAGGAACTGAGACTAAATTCGGTTTAGATAAGAGCTTTATTAGGAAAGTAGGGCAGAAGGCAGAAGGCAGAAGGGTTAGAGAATATTTGGAAAAAGTGCCTTTTCATAACTGTATTTAGTATGAGCTGCCAAAACTCATGCGATCGCGCGTGGGTAATACTTCAATGATTAAAGAATTAGCAGTATGATTCAATAACCTAACATTAACAGGACTTACACACGATAGCCAAATATAGTAGGGGGTTATAGTGCTACGCGCAAGTCAGAAGTCAGAAGTTAGAAGTAATCCCTGACGCTCGTTTGAGTGTCTATAATTGCCCTAACCTATTTGCGTAATGCTATAACAGCAGTTAACCCCAATAGTTGATAATTTTGTCTGCGTGCGTAAGTCCTTTATTTATCAATCGGTACGATTTTCCAGATTATCTACAGCATCTTCTGTACGTTCATTAGTATTCTTGGGCTTCAACCAATCAGGCCATAGCCCAACTATAAAATTTCGGCTTTGCAAGCTAGCACTTCGGACAGGTTGAGGTACAAATTCAAAACTGTCACCACCAATTACAAAAACTACACTCACGATGACAAATAACCATATTAGATTTTTATTCATAAGCTGATATTAATTAGATTTATTTGTTTAACTCTAGTATTCCCAATATTTACAAAAATACTTCATAGAAAAGTTTTCGAGCCGATCAGGTACAAAGTTTTATGCTGTAAGGAACAGAGAACACTGAATCTGGGAATGAATAAAAATTATAGATTTAGTCTCAAACTACAACTCACACCTCTTAAAACTTACTGTATCAATATAGATAAAAAATTTTACAAGACTTTGATTGTAGGAAACAGGAAATATAAAACAGAAAAAAAATTGTCGAAAATATTTCTTCAAAAGCTGATGCTTTGATCCAAAAAAACTATATAGTAAATTATTTGCAAGTGCGAGTAGAACATCAGGAATAAACTAACCTGGAGGTTATCTATCAGTAGAAAATATAATAGAAAAAAAAAGTTAGCTGAGGCAGGAACAAAAAGGTATTGGTAGCCTTGTAAAAGTAGTGCTTATTAAGTATATCCATTTTATTACTAGAAGTTAGATCTAAACAATCACTACTTGTTTACCACTACCAAAATATTAACTTATAGATATTTAGAGTTCAATTCTTGGTTGCCATCTTCATATTTTTTGCATAATTTTCTGCATCAGTTATAAAGTAAACATTCTGAGCAGCAATGCCCTCTTTTTCCATTAACCTCATTACTTTCAAGTGAAATTCACGGGCAGCACGGGAGTAACCAGCAGGAGTATGATATGAAACATATTTTATTATGCGAGCATTACCTTCAACACCATTGAACATTATATAGTGTTCCAGAAAACCTTCGACACTTTTAAATATTTCATCAACACCATCCATTATTCTCTCTGCTTGAGCTGCTGTAATGCCATCAATTTTTAAAGTTCCTGTTATACCCCACTCATCAACATCAGCTCTGTTTTGAGACCAGTTATCTACAATACCACCAACCATTCGAGAATTGGGCATTTTAATGATTGAACCCCATTCCCATGAATACAACTTTGTTGTTCTTAAACCGATTTCTGACACCTGGAAAAAACCATTCACTCCCATAACTGCTATCCAATCACCAGGTCTATACAACCCATCAGTATAGATAATTACAGCACAACACCAGTCATAGATAATGTCTTTGAACAACAAACCTAAAGCAACACCAGCACCACCAAGTAAACCAATCAAAGCTCCTGCAGATGCTCCTAAAAATACTTCTGCTCCTTTAATACATACCACAACAACTGCTGCAATCCGAAATAGTCTAGGGAAATAGGGAACCAGCAAATCATCCAGGTCTGTATCAGTGTGAACAGTTAGAAATTGTAGTAGTTGACCCAACAAAGGAGCTGAACGATAAATCACATTTGCTACCAGAGCAATAGCAGCTAAAGCGAGAACATCATCTATCAGTTTGTTTAATTCAGGACTGATATACTCTACTAAAATTACATGCACTGCCCAAAACCCACCCAGTAAAACTAACCAGGTTAAGGGTTCTTTAATGATAGCAATCAATTGATCGTCTATGTCAGATTCAGTGTTTGCAGCCAGACGTTCAATACTTTTAATAATTACTCCAGCAATAAATCCCTGAAGTATCAGTGTTAATAGCAACACCCCTATTGCAAGTAATAGTTTATATGCCGATAGGCCAAAAATGGTGATTTCTCCAAGACTATTCCAAATTTGTTCTAATACGTCCATTTCTTTTCCTCAACTGAGAGATTTTTTATAAGGATAAGGTACTTTGCCTAGTCTATAGAAACTGAATTCTAGAGTCTAGTAAAATGCAAAATTTAGATCGATACTTACAGTAGCAAAAAAACTGTCAATCGAGCACTGGTAATATAATATTTTAATATGGGCATTTCATCATCATGGAATTATAAGAGAAGGGATAGTTGAGAGGGCAAATTAAATATAAAATAATCAGGAATCATCCTGCAAATATAGAATACTTTAATTTGTTCTGACAATCTCTTTTGCTTGATACAAATAATACCAGGTGCGATAAATGCTTGTTACAAATAGTATGAGCAAGGAAGAAGTAAGAGGGAAGAACTAAGAAGTAATAGACAAATCAGAAAAAGAGGGAAAATAATCGAAATAGGTAGCTTAGAGAATTAGAGAAGTTCTTGATTAGGCATAAATTTTAGTCTTTTTTCATATACCTTTTTTAGATTGGTATAATTATTTACCTTGTACAAATTTAAAGAAAATCAAAAATCACTTAATTTTTTTAGTTAGCTATCTATTTAATATTTACTATACAGAGCCTATAAAGCTATGTTATATGTAGATTATTTGAGTAATAATCGGAGAACAAACTAAGATTACAGATAGATAGGTTAGTGCAATAAAATCGATGTACATTTATAGCGGGTTGGTAAACTAAGCTGAACCTTATTTCCAGACTAAACTTGCTGGAAGTTATACTCACAGGTCTTAGACATGACTAAACCCTTGCACTATAAAGTATTTATCCTTTTAATATTGACTTTATAGATCGACTCTTAGTTGTGTAAAAAGTTCAAAATAAAGTATTGATAAACTGTTCGTTGATTTTGACATTTTGTTGCTTATTTTGATTTTTTAAGAACTGATTTATAAACTGAGCTATTTGCGCAGCATTCCGCAGGAAAACTCTTATACTATCTAATGCAGGACGGCGGAGATAACTGACCAGTTACAAAATCCTAAAAGCCTTACTAATCAATACTTTTGACTGTCTTGAGTGTGTCTTTCATTCTGAGAGGACCTCAGAATTACACACTCGATGCCCGACTTTTAACTTCCGCGTAGCAGCACTAGGTCTCAGGAATTTATGGTTTAATGACTCACAATCGGTAAAACCTTTGTCCTGTAATCAATTCAACCTCTTAATATTTACTTTATAAATCAGCTCTGATACTTAACTACTTAGTCTTGTTATGTTAAATCAAGAGATAGAAAAGATATTAAGATTAAGATTAAATTTTTATTCTAAAAAGTGCTGTAATAGTTAGGAACATTTCAGATTTATTTTCCTATATTCGTCGCTCAAATATCAGATGAACTAGAGTTGATATTTTGAGAAAAAATTTAGATAGCACAATTATCATCCTGGTAATCTTGCCATTCAGATATTTCGACCTAACCAGCAAAAAAAATGTTAATAGTTTCCATTTTTTTCGCAAAAAATCAAGATATTATTATTTACTAAAATTGACAGGAAAAACAAAATCATGAGAATCAATAAAAAAATTCAATATGATGTAAAAGACGAGAAAAAGCTTCAAGAAAAAGCCAAAATAATCAAACAAAAAATCTACAAATTTTTACATAAAACATTAACTATTAATAATGCTAGTAAGCCACAAATAATCGCATTTTACACTTCACTAACCCTTGGTGGAATTAGTTTGACATTAGCTATATTAGGAACATTATTATATACACTAGAACAAAGAGAGAGATTTGATAGCGCTAAACAGCAAGCCCAACGAGAAACAGCTAGAGTTGCTCTAGAAATAGATCGGCGACTATATTTTGCCCAAAAATCCACTCTTTCTATAGCCAACGACCTCACCTCTGGCAAATTAAGTGATGAGCAATTACTGGAGCAACTTAAATCAGGAGTTGAGGCCAACGATGAACTTTTAGATATTGGGGTTGCTTATCAACCCTTTGCTTATAAACCGGATGTCAAGTTATATGCACCATATTATGCTAGAATAGAGGGTAATATAGAACTATTTGAAGTTAAAGTTAACTATACTAAACCCAAGTATGCTTGGTATAGTAATACTATAAATAAAGGACCAAATTGGGGAGAACCATACTTGTGGAATGACACTTCTGTGGTCAGCGATCCAGTTGTTGGATTTTATACTCCTTTTTATGACCCAAATACTCAAGATAGATCTCCACGAGGTATCGTATATGGTGAATATTCATTAATACAAATTCGACGAGCGATGGAGTCTCTAGACTTGGGTAGAACTGGTTATGGATTTATCATTTCTCAAACTGGAACTTACCTTTATCATCCTAATGAAGAACTTTCTAAAGCTCAAGCAAATGTCTTCGACATTACATACGAAAATAAGGATGAAAAGCTCAGAGAATTGATTGTAAAAGCTATTAAAGGTACACCAGTAGAAGCAAATTTAACAGATGAAGTAACAGGTCAAAATTCTTGGTTATTTCTGCGGACAATCAATAGAAATGGATGGGTAGTAGGAATAGTATTTATTCAAGATGAAATTTTACCAGATTCTTCAGTCACAAGACGTAAACTAATTGCTCTTAGTATCGCCTATCTTTGGTTTGCCGTTTTTCTTTCAATTCTACTCTTTCAAGCTTACTTGGGAGGGGTAAAACGAGTTGCATTAGTATCATTTGTTATTACTATATTCTTTATAGTAAACATTGGCTTTATTTGGAACTTAGTGTTGAGGGCAAGAACTTATACCGCAACTAGAAATCTTTTGCTTAGTGATACTGGTGTAACACAATTATTAGCTCCTCAGATAGAGTTAAGTAGGGAATTAAATCAACAAGAACCCCTAATTATTCCCACAGGAGTTTTTATCCAATCATTTGATTTTACCAGTCCAAAAGATGCTTTTGTCACAGGTTATATCTGGCAAGAATACGAAGATGGTGTACATGATGATTTATCTCGTGGCATTATACTTGCTGATGCTATTGAAGACAGTGATTATGAATTAAGAGAAGATTATCGACACAAAAAAGATGGTTTAGAAGTTATCGGTTGGTATTTCGCTTATACTCTCCGGATGGATTTTAATTTTGATTATTATCCTTTTGATGATAAAGATTTAAAAATTCGGATTTTGCATCAAGATTTCAATAATGGAAACTTAAATCGTCGAGTAATTCTTGCTCCCAACTTAAATAGTTACAATGTAATTAACCCACGAACTACACCAGGGGTCGATCAAGAAATGGTACTTGGAGAATGGTATCTCAGGGATAGCTTTTTCGAGTATGTATTTAAGACATACAATACTAATTTTGGTCTAATAGATTCTGTACCAAAAACTAATTTTCCTGAACTTCAATTTACTGTTATTTTGCAAAGGTCTTTCTTAGGTCTGTTTATTTCTAAACTAGGACCAATGATTGTAGTTTTAACTTTGTTATTTGCAGTGCTATTGACTTGTAGCAGAGAACAAACTATGGAAGTTTTGGGTGCTGCTGCTGGTTTTGTATTTATTGTTATTTTGGATCAGGTGACAGTTAGGCAACAAATTATTACTAAAGGTGTTGTTTATTTAGAGTTCTTTTACTTTGTTGTTTATTTATACATTTTCTTAGTAACTTTGAACTTTATTCTTTGGAGTTTGAAGCCCGATCTTCCGATTTTTAAATATAAAGATAACTTTATCTTTAAGGCGCTTTATTGGCCGAGTATGATGAAAATTTTACTGCTAGTTACTATTTTGGTATTTATTTAAGAAAGGAAAGGGGTGGTGCATTTTCATTAATGATTAATGGATAATGGATAATTATCTCTTATCCTCATCTATCTATCTTTTTCTCTGTTTTTCGCGAGAATGAAACATCCCTGTGGTCATATAGAATCTGGTTATATAATTAGGGTTTGCGCTCATAAAGTTTTTTGGTAAGGGTAGGAGCCAGAATCGGTGAATCGGTGAAGTCAGGAGGAATAGGAATTATAGAAGAAATAGTCAGAAGAATAGTACCTTGATTGTTCTGCCATAATCCTCCCAAAATGCGCTCCTTTTTGAGTATTTTAGACTGAAAACTTGCGCACTTTTTTAGACCTAAAAAGGCTAAAACTTATATCAGTAAATGCTTTGAGATTTAATCAGCAAGCCCTAATTATGTTTAGAATTCTATAGTTACTTCAATCTCCCCCCACTCCCCTACTGCCCTACTCCCAACTATAAAATAACTATTCAACCGGATTTGATATCTGGGGTGAATTGACTTCTAAAGAATTAAGATTACATACACGCTATTCAGCAACGCCCATTTTTTTTCATGCCTATACCTATGCCTATTTCGTCAACTCAATTCAATCAGCCACCACCGACTCTCTTTCTTTCTTTTTCAGAGAAAAGTTTATCAATTAGTTTAACGCCTACTCCAGATTCTCCCTCAAAAACAGAGCCAGTAGTCAGCTCTTCAACACGCTCTCGTATTTTCCCTTGCAAAAATCCGGGTAAAGGTACATATCCTACTTCTGAAATTACCTCTTGATTCGCAGCATCCATTTGGTAATCAACAAAAGCTTTAACAGGGGGTATTGTTTCCAGGGAACTCTTGCTCACATATAAAAATAATGGACGAGATAGGGGAGCATAAGTACCGTTAGCTATAGTTTCACTACTTGGCTCCACACATTGACCAGTATCATTGTCGATAGAAATTAGTTTCAAAGAATCCTTATTTTCTTCGTAGTAGGTAAAACTGAGGAAACCCAAACTACCCCACTCAGATTCTATACCTTGAATAACGATATCATCATCTTCACTGGCCTTATAGTCTTTGCGGCTTCTACCTTCTTCCCCAGTAACAGCATCAGTAAAGTAGTCATAGGTACCAGAATCAGCGTCAGGAGCATAAAGACTCAGAGATTCTTCCGGAAATTCATCACGAATTTGCTTCCAATTAGTTACTTTTTCCCGATCGTCATCATCAGGTTGCCAAATTTTTGTTAACTCTTCCATAGTCAGACAGTCTGCCCAATCATTGTCGCGATTAGCGATGATAGAAATACCATCGAAAGCAATAGGAATTTCAACAAATTCTATTCCATTTGACTGACAGAGGTCAATTTCAGACTTTTTAATGGGACGGGAAGCATTTGATATGTCTGTGTCCCCAATACAAAACTTTTTTAGTCCTGCTCCAGAACTAGATATTCCTACAATTACCTGATTTTCCGGATTATCATTCATAAATTTTTGAGCCATTGTATCCGAGAGCGGAAAAATTGTACTTGAGCCATCAACTAGGACATATCCTCTTTCCTCAATATCTTCTTCGTTTGCTAATGGAGATTTTTCGGTAGTGGAAGTTATTGTTTCATTATTGCCACAAGCACTTACAATCAGAAGTAGAGCTACTGCAAAAAAACGGAGAGATTGATTTTTCAATTGTATTACTAAATTCATAAATTTTAGAGTAAGATTTTACTGATAACTTCGATCATTTTACCACTTATCAATATTCAATATTGAGATCAATTCTCTATTAAGCTAATATTTTCACTTTAGTTTTATAGAAAAATTATTATTATCCAATGACGGCGTTGGTAATTTGAGGTATGATAACTATGTCCGGATAAGAGCACGATAAAACTCCGTTACCTTTACACTCCCCGAAAAACTTTCTCCTTCTACTCAGGGTTTCTTCTTTTTTCTTCCCTCCTGACTCCTGTCTCCTGACTCCTGACTCCTAAAAAATTAAGATTAATATCATACACTAATTTACCAACACCCCAATGACTAAAGCTGACAAAACTATCGTAAGGGACTTCCAAATAAAAAATTATCCCATTAGCTATGAAAGTAAGGGAGTAGG
>NZ_CEZPJD010000294.1:0-9136 GCF_983059655.1 Okeania sp. | reverse complement strand
TTTCCCCACTAACTTCAGCTGTTAAATTCATACCTTGAGCATCAATAGAAAGCATTTTTGCTGCTGTAGCATTGGGAGAACTGCCAAATTTTTGAGCATACAAAAGTACAGCATCTGCGTGGTCTTCATTCATGTGAGAACAAATACGATCGCTAATTTCTGGAGTAAATGAATCAGACATATTTTCAAATCCTTATTATTAAATTTATCAATTTCTCAATTCTAAATTTTAAATTATATCAATTTCTCAATTCTAAATTCTCTAATAAAGTCCTCTGCTGGGCTATAATGGTCTGCTAAATCCCAAGTAGTGAAACCTGCATCCATGTAGTTAAACATACTTTGGATAGCAGTTTTGGGGTCTATATGTCCGTGAATACCTGATACCTGCCATATTCCGTTTATAATGCGACAGATGTTTAAATTATCGGTAAATTTTAATCTGCTTGACTCAGGTAGTTTCATCGCCTATTTTGACTAGATTTTAGATAATTGTTCTACTTTGGCAAATATTTTAATATTTCTAGATGCCACAGACTAGGTTATAGCTTAACTATTGAAGAGCTAAAAAAGTATTTGACTTCTCCCCGCGCTAAAGCGACGGGGATTCTTTAAGAAGCAGTCCAAAAATGAACTCTTAAGGGCGTAGTCAAAGCGCCTCTAGTTAGTTGACTCAAGTTAAGCTTAAGTCTTCCAGATACTTTGCGGAGGATATTTGCTGCACCATTGCAATCAGCATTAATTAAATAGCCCGCAACAGATTGATACAAACCTCGTTTAATGCGTTTTCCTGATGGCTCCCAGTTGTCGGGTTTTTCACCGTAGATTGGGAGAACATCATTATCTAAAAACGATGCTTTTGAGGTATAAGATTCCTCAGTTTCTACAAATTGCAATCCATATAAATTGCATAGTTGTTCGATTCTGCCTTTGAGTCTTGCAGTAGGAATTTGTACAAACTTTTGATTAGTTTTAGTTCCTAATTCAATGGATTGTTTTTGACCTTTATTCCAACCAAAAACCACTGTACCAATTCTATGTTTAAGACAGTAATTTATAACTAATCGCGCTGTTTTATTGACGGCATCCCGCATTTGGCGATTACGTTTTTCTGTGATCCGAGCCAATCTTTTAGACCAAAATTCTTGAGGTTTATTTTCTTGAATTGTAGCAATTTGTTTATTGTACCACTGATTTTTTGACTTTATATGTTTCCCGTCAATAATAAAGCTATGACCTTGAGTATCTACACAAGTTAACCAGTTGTCTAAACCGTGGTCAATAGAAAGTGCCTGACCAGCATCTAGCTTAACTGACTGAGTTTTTATTTCATAAACAAACTCGGTATAAAAGCAACCGTGACGGGGTAAAATCCTAATTTCTTTAATCGAGTCCCAATCTAAGTTACTTGCCATCGGAATGTAGAATGCCTCCAATCCAAACCATGCTTTAACCTTGCGTCCTAATGGAACTCTAATTCCGACTTCCGTGAGTTTCAACCATTTCTTAGGATAAGAAACAGTAAATAAACCCGGTTTTCGATAGTTAGGTGGTTTGGGTTTATCTGTCAGTTCACATGAGCCAAAACAGTTTTAATAACTCTTTAAAACTACTGAAAGATTCAACAACACCGTTACATATTTGTTGAGCGCTAGAGGCATACATCGCATTAAAGTGTCTGTTCCATTTCATCTGCCCACAAAGTTCACCTTTTTTGACAAATCGATTTTCTTTAAACCAAACTTGTCGAGCATAATAAACAGAGCAATTAAACACCTTGTTTGCCTCACCGCACAAATATTCTAATACGACCCGTAGGTCTTTATCTGGATGCAATAAAACCTGTTGGCATCCATAACTTTTTGCTTGTTTCTTAGTTTTTTTGCTCATGTTTCTATTATCATCAAATTGTCGATAAATGTAAACCTATCAACATGAAAAATCAGCAAAAAATATATCGACATGGCAACCATTCAGTAGGTTGGGCTTCAGTCCACTTAGTTTGGATTCCTAAGAGACGTAAAAAAGTATTAGTGGGCCAAGTAAAAATAAGGTTAGCAGCTATCTTGTCAGAAGTGGCCACAGAAAAAGGTTGGTTGATAAAAGGGCTAGAAATAGCTCCAGACCATGTTCATGTGCTGATAGAACATGGGTCAGATGTAGCAATCCACAAAATAGTCAGAGCTTTAAAAGGCAGGTCATCCAGACTGTTGCGACTGGAGTTTCCTGAGTTATGCAAGCTGCCTAGTCTGTGGACCCATAGTTATTTTTATGACACTACTGGAAAGGTTAGTACAACTAAGGTTTTGGAGTACATTAACGACCCTCATCACGGCGACTGAAGTCGCCGAGTCGTTTTTCCGCCCCGCTTTAAAAAGAGGGGGCTACCAAACTCCCGAAATTTTTCCGTGTTATAAAGTTAATATGTAAGCATTTAGCTATCAGCAACGCCTTTTTTGGGAAGGCAAAAGCAACCTTTGAAATTGAGTTTGAATAAAAAGTTATTGCCATGGGTCCCCTTCCCAAAACTCAGAAGTAATTATTCATTGTTAATTGCTGTTTGCGTAGTATCCCGTAGGGAAGTGCTGACTGCTAATAGCTGTTTGCGTAGCATTCCGCAGGAAATGCTTACCTTAATATATCCCACTAGGATATATAGTTAACTATTCAAAAAAGACTTAATATCAAGTTTTTTTATAGCTTAACCTATTTCTAGTTATACTATTTATACTATATGATTGTTCCCTAAAATTAATGTCAATGATGTATGGTGTTGTTCAAAATTTACAGCAAAGTGTTGCTCAGTTGACACAAGAGTTAGAAAAAGAGAAAGCAGAACATCAATTGACTAAAAATACTCTCCAAAAAAGTGAAGCACGTTTACGAATACTAACTAATCAAGCATCTTTAATTATTTGGGAAGTAGACAGCAAAGGTATATTTACTTTTGTTGAGGGAGAAAAAACAATTAGATATTCTGCTTTACTCGGAAAATCAATTTTTGAATTATACAAAAATCATCAAGAAGTATTAGATAAAACTCACTTGGCACTGTTAGGTAATGAAGTTAAATGGTTTGGAGAAGTAGAAGATATTGAATATGAAACTAGAGTAATTCCCCAAATATCTGAAAGTGGTGAAACAGTAGGATTAATAGGAGTTAATATCAGTAAAAATCCTCAACTAGAAGATCCTGAATATCAACTAAGATTAGAAGAAAAAGTTGAGGAAAGAACATCTGCTTTAAGGGAATCAAATGAACAACTGATAGATGAGATTATTAAACATAAGCAAGCCAGAGAAGAATTATTATATAGGCTAAATTTTGAAGAATTAATAACTACCTTATCAACTCACTTTATTAATTTAGCCCCAGACGAGATAGATAGCGGAATTCAAGTAGCTCTGGAATGGATAGGAACTTTTAGTGGTGTAGATCGTAGCTATATATTTTTACTGGATGAAACTGGTACTTACATCAACAATGATTATGAATGGTGTGCCAGTGGCATTACACCAAAAATTGAGCAAAGAAAACAAATACCAATCACAGCATTAGAAGAGTGGAATGAGCAAATAAAAAACCTAGAAACAATTTACATTCCAAGTACAACTAAACTACCAAAAAAAAAGTCGATAAGTAAAATATTTTTGCGACTGCAATGTATAAAATCTTTGGTTGTTTTGCCAATAGTATATCGTGGTATCTTTATTGGGTTTTTAGGATTTGATTCAGTTAAAGAAGAAAAAAATTGGTCAGAAGATATTATTGCTCTACTCAGAATTATGGGAGAAATGTTTATTAATGCCTTAGAAAGAAAACGAGTAGAAACAGCTTTAGCAGAAAGTGAGAAAAAATATAGACATCTAGTAGAAACTTCTCAAGATTTAATTTGGTCATTAGATACTTTAGGACATTTTACTTTTGTTAATCAAGCAGCTAAACGCATTTATGGGTATGAAACAACAGAAATTATCGGTTGTTCTATAAAAGATTTTATCTATCAGGAAGAAATAGAAAAATCTACGGCAGCAAACACAACAAATATTACACAAATTCCTATATTTACTCAAGATAGTTGCTCCAGTTGTCAGTGGGAAACAATACATAAACGCCAAGATGGAATACCTGTATATCTTAATTTTAATGCAATCGCTTTACGAGATAAATTTGGCAATTTTCAAGGTGCTATTGGCACTGCTACTGACATTACTCAACGCAAAAAATCAGAAGAAGCTTTACAAAGGGCTAAAGATCAACTACAAGCAGTCTTAGATGCTGTACCTTGCTTTGTTTCTTGGATTAGTTCGGAGTTAATATATATAGGAGTAAATAGGCAATTAGCAGCAAGTTTTAACTTACCTCCAGAAAAATTTATTGGTCAAGAAATAGGTTTTCTAGGGAGTAGTTGGGGCTTCGTTGATTTTATTGGTGATTTTTTCGCTAGTTCGGCACAACAAATATCTCAGGAAGTCGAAACAACAATTAATGGTAGTGTGAAAAATTATTTGGTTGTAGTTCAGAAATATGCTCAAGGAAAAGCATTAGTTTCAGTTGGAATAGATATTACTGCTCGTAAACAAGCAGAGGCAATGAAAAGTAAATTAATTGCTTCACTTCAGGAATCTGAGAAAAAATTTCGCAGTCTTTATGAGGCTACAAGCGATGCTGTTATCCTCCTAGATAAAAACGGAATTATTGATTGTAATCTGGCAACTTTAAAAATGTTGGGTTTAAATAATAAAGCAGAATTTTATCATCATAACTTAGCAGAATGTTATCCCGAATATCAGCAAAATGGCAAAAAATCTGCTCAGTTAATCAAAAGATATATGGTTCAAGCAATTATCAAAGGTAATAGTTGTTTCGAGTGGATAAATCAAAGATCAGATAGATCTAAATTTCCCACAGAAGTTTTATTAACTGCAATGAAAACAGGTGAAGATATTCAAAAAAAATCAAGCCAAAAATCAACTAAAAATCTGGTATTTCAAGCTGTAATTCGTGATATTACTGAGAGAAAACGTGATGAAGAGCAAATCAAAGAATCTTTAGCAGAAAAAGAGGTTTTACTTAAAGAAATTCATCATCGAGTCAAAAACAATCTACAAGTAATTTCTAGTTTATTAAGACTACAATCAAGATATATTGAAGATGAAATAATTTTAGAAATGTTAAAAGAAAGCCAAAATCGAGTTAGATCGATGGCTCTTGTCCATGAACATTTATATCAATCAAAAGACTTATCTAAAGTTAATTTTACTGAATATATTTCCAGTCTAGCTACTCACTTATTCCAAGCTTATGCAGTCAAAGCAAGAGGTGTAAAATTAAATATAAATGTAATTCCTGTTTGCTTAAATATTGATACAGTAATTCCCTGTGGTCTGATCGTTAATGAATTAGTTTCTAATTCTCTCAAGTATGCTTTTCCAGAAGAATTTATAGGAGAAATTTTCATAGAATTTGATTATGACGACCGCGACCAAAACCAATTTATTCTCAAAGTGGCTGATAATGGTATTAGTTTTGCTCAAGATTTAGACTATAAAAAATCTGGTTCTTTAGGTCTGCGTTTAGTATGTTCATTAGTGAGACAACTTAAGGGAAACATTGAACTAATTAATGAAGTAGGAACAGTTTTTCAAATAACTTTTTCTAGCTTGAATTCAAGTAAATTATAGAGGAGTATCAATGTCAAAATCCAAAATTTTAATTGTCGAAGACGAAAGTATTATTGCTGAAGATTTAGCAGACAGTCTGGCAATGATGGGCTATACAGTTATTGATATTGTTTCTTCGGCAGAAGAAGCAATTCTAATCGCAGTAGAAAAACAACCTAATTTAATATTAATGGATGTGATGTTGCAAGGAAAAATGGATGGGATAACAGCAGCAGAACAAATTCATTTAAGTTCCCAAATACCAATAATCTTCTTAACAGCTTACACCGATGACAAAACATTACAGAGAGTAAAAACAACAAATCCTTTTGGTTATATTGTTAAACCATTTGAAGAAAGAAACTTACATTTAACTATAGAAATAGCTCTCCAAAGGCATCAGTATGACCCCATAACTCAATTACCGAATCGTTCTTTATTTACAGATCGACTTAATGAAATTACATCCTATCAAAATCAGAGTAATTTAGAAAAATTACGTCATCTCAATAAATCTCAAAAAAATATATCTTTTCCAATAATATCTATCCTTTATATTAGCCTAGATAGAATTAATCGAATCAAAGTAACTCTAGGGAGTAGAAATGGAGAATTGGTGCTTTGTAATGTGGCAAAAAAACTCAATAAATATATTGAATCAATAGATATGTTAGCTCATTTAGAAGCTGCTGAACTTGGGATAATTCTCAAGGCAGTAGAAAAAAAACAAGAAGTAGCATATATAGCCCAATCTATATTAGATATAATTTCTCAAGCAATTTTTTTAGAAGGTTATGAAATCTATATAACTGCTAGTATAGGTATTACCTTTTATCCGTTAGATGATGTAGAAGCAAATGAACTCCTCAAAAATGCCAATGCAGCAATGTATTATGCTCAACAAAAAGGAGGTAATAATTATCAATTTCATCAATCAGAAACAGTTTTTATTTCTCTAGATCAACTAGGTTTAGAAACTGATTTGCGTAATGCTTTAAAACGCTCAGAATTTCAAGTTTATTATCAACCAAAAGTTAATATTAAGACTGGTAAAATCACTGGGGCAGAAGCTTTAGTACGTTGGTGTCACCCAAAAAGAGGTTTAGTATCACCAGCAGAATTTATTCCTTTAGCAGAAGAAACAGGTTTAATTATCCCTATAGGAGAATGGGTTTTGCGTACTGCTTGTAATCAAACAAGAATCTGGCAAGAACTAGGTTTTGGACTATTAGAAATAGCAGTTAATGTATCAAGATGCCAATTTACACAAAGAAATATCCAAGAAATAATTATTAAAATCATCCAAGAAACTGGCTTAAAACCTAACTACTTAGAATTAGAAATCACAGAAAGCTTAGTTATGCAAAATGAGAAAGTTGCAACTCAAATTATGGAAGCATGGCAAATGTTTGGAATTAATATATCAATGGATGATTTTGGTACAGGGTATTCATCCTTAAGTTATCTCAGAGAATTTCCATTTGATGTAATAAAAATAGACCGTAGTTTTGTTCGCAATATTACTGAAGATAGTAAGACAGAAGCAATTACAATTGCCATTATTCAAATGGCTCATAATTTAAACTTAAAAGTAGTTGCTGAAGGAGTAGAAACTCAATCAGAACTAGACTTTCTTCGTAAACATGAATGTGACGAAATTCAAGGCTATTTATTCAGTCCTCCATTACCCACATCCAAGTTTGAAAGTTTATTAAAAAAGAGGGAGTAGGGAGTAGGGAGTAGGGAGTAGGGAGAAATAATTGATACTTTCTGTGAAATAATTCATTCTATTTTTTATCATTGGAGATATCTAATATATATCACTACACAAATAGGGCGCGGATATTAAATTCAGAAAACCTATCTTCACAAATCAAACTATACTTGTGGAAAGCCACCAGCCAAAACCTAAACCTAATCCAGAAATAATAGCTAAAATCAAAAAAGTCAAAAATCCATTAAACAACTCTATCAACTTTTCTCCCGCAACCATTTGAGAAACCACTCCTGCCACAATACCAATAGCTACCCATAATCCCACAATAATATTAGGCCCAGCACTAGCCAAAGCGATCACCACATTTTTAGACCGAGTAGAATTCCAAGCAGCAGACCAAGCTCCAACCCAAGCACACACAATAAACCCCAGCATACTCCCAACACCAGTACCATTCTTCAAACCAATTACAGCATCCACTATTGTCCCAAAAATAAATCCAGCAGCAGCCCAAATAATAGAACCAACAATTACCAATAATACATTTTCAGCCCCATTACCAGCCAAAAATCCCCCCAAAGCAATTACTCCACTAATAGTGACCACCGCAGCAACTGTCCTGGCCCTGGGTTCAGTACCAGCAATTAACCCTAAACTACATCCAACTATTGCCCATGCTAAAGCAGTGATTATACCACCCACAGAATTTCCAGCTATCCAACCTGCTCCTCCTCCAGCACCCAATAAGGCGATCGCCCAACATTTTTGAGAACCCGTTCCTTCAATTGCTAAAACAGTCATTCCCATCCATGCCACACCTTCAACTACGGCCCAACTCCAGACAGGAGCTTTGGAAATAACTAATACCCAGGCAGTCAAAGCATAAAACAGGAAAGTGGCTATTAAACTACCCCAAGGAATACTAGAAGTTGTTGAATTTGTTTGATGAGTGTGAACAGAGAATTGTTGAAAATGATTATTAGCGTTGGAATTTTCTGGCCTTTGAGGAGAAGGGGTAGGCTGAGGAGAGGGTGGACGACGAGGTGATGAGTGTTGTGTTTTAGTGGGAGTTTTTCGTTTCGGAGCAGTTTGTGGTTGAGAATCATTCAAAAAATACCGTAATTTTCGGTAAGCTTCATTAATCTCTTTGAGACGAATAGTAGCTCTTGCTTGGAGACGAGTATTTTGGGCAAAGCGGTCTGGGTGCCAGACAAAGGCTAAATCTCGGTAAGCTTGTTTCACTTGATCTAGAGAAGCACCAGGTTCAAGTTCTAGAATTTTATAGTATTGATTTATCTCATCCACATTAGAAAAATAATCAGTAGTTAGGAATTTAGTAGTTTGAGGTTATAGCAGTGGAAGGAAAGCTGAGGACAGATCGAGAGCTTAAAATTCAGGGAACGTAAAATTTTTCCTTCTTCCTCATTGATTGGTTTTCGCGGACGATGCTCCCCTTCGGAAGAGCGCGGGTCTCCAATCAACATTGAGATGAAACAAAACCAACAGACAATTAGTTCCATTTTGACCTTAAAATAAGAAAAATGCCATATCACTCCTATAAGTCTACAGCGTTAAAAAACTGTAGCGCTAGATATTGGTCTCTATTTTTCTCACAGAAAAAGGCAGCTCTAGAAATATTTCCTTACTCTACCTAGACTACTGAGGATAAAAATTTCAACTCAAAAATCAATATCTGAATCTGGCAAAAAAACTGTAGCGCTAGATATTGGTCTCTATTTTTCTCACAGAAAAAGG